>JAGASB010000003.1 GCA_017621955.1 Clostridia bacterium
AAGGAAAATGGAAAAGAAGTTAGACTTAATAGTAATGGTGAAACTGCTTTAAGATTTTTTTATGAGAAGTTGAAAGACGACACTTTATTTTTGCTTGATGAACCAGAAAATAGTTTATCTCCAAAATTTCAAATTGAGCTTGCTGATATGATTAAAGATATGGCAAAATATAGTGGATGTCAGTTTATTATAGCAACACACTCTCCGTTTATGTTAGCAATAGAAGGTGCGAAAATCTATGATTTAGACGAAGTTCCTGTTAATGTTAAAAAGTGGTGGCAATTAGAAAATCCTAGAATATATTTTAATTTTTTTGATAAATATAAGGATTTATTCAAAGAAGAATAATACGATTTGATATGTTTAAGGTTTTTTGATATAATAATATCAATTAGGTGAAACAATGGCTATTCAATATAAAAAGTTTGGTGATTTGTTGAAAATTTGTATGGAAAAGCAATATTCAACATTTACAATGGAGCAATTAGGTTTAATAGCAAGAACAACTAATGACGGTAATAAAGCCGTAGATAAAATGATTGCTTTATGTAAAGACAGTAAAACTGAAAAACAGTTTTTGCAAAAAGCACAAAAACTTATATTAAATGTAAATGATAAGGAAAGGCTTTGTCCTGTTATTAACAAAATAATTTCTATGCAAGATTGTTTTGATGCTTGTATGGTTTTAGAAGATGGTAGCCCTAAAAGGTTTGCCCTTTCGGAGATAGTTGATAATAAAGACTTTGAGAAAACTTGTAAAGATTGTTTTTATTATAAGAATTTATAGGTGTTTGTATGGAAGAAAAGTGGTATTGTCCTATTGTTAATGAAGAAATGTTAGATTACGACTGTTATGATATTTGTTTAGTTGCAGAAAGAATGATTAAGGAAACAGTTTTGTGTGAAAGGATTAGACAAAAAGAAAATTTTAGGGAAATTTGTTTGAATTGTCCACACCATAATGAACAGATGGGGTAAGAATTTTTATGATAAAAGTAGGCGTGTTTTGGATGTCGGCTTTATTCAATATTGATATTATATACGATATTGAAACCTATTCAACCGATATTGATTGTAAAGAAAGTTTAATCACGTATAGCAAACAGCATAAAGATGTTTGGGAAAAACTTTCTAAAGAACAATTTGATGGGAAATATAGTTCTTATAAATATGACACATTGCCAAGAGGTCGTGTCTGGTATGATTTAGAAGAAAAGAGATATAAGATAGCATTTTATAGTGGTAGTAAAGCTTTTGTTGAAAGCGTTACACCCAAAATATTATCTATATTTGGAATAGAACAAGCAGAAATAATAAATGGAGAATTAAAATGAGAACAAAGCCTTTTCCACAAAAATGTGTTATTGTTAATGAAAAATATAGTGTTGAACGCAATAAAAGCAATGCAGGTATGACGGGCTATAAAATCTTTAATGAAAAGCAAGAGTTGATTGGCGTAGTTGCATTAGACCCTAAATATGATGGGCGTGCAGTAATTCGTTTCCTTAATGAAATCAAAGCAAGTTATGGTGTTTGGCATTTAATTCAAAGCAATTACACTTTTTCACATATAGAAACAAGGTTGTTGAAAGAAGATAAAATAGAAATTACGGTAGAATAAGTTGAGGGTTTAATGAGAAAACCATTGTTAAGCGATTTTGGTCTAACAGAACAAATATTAGAAAAACATAAAGCTAACGAAAAAGAAGTTGCTGATAGAGAAGAACACTATCTTCGTTGGGCAAAAGCGACAAGGGGTAAAATTTTAATTGTTTCACTTGTCGTAACGTTTGTTGTTTTTATTATTGCAGGTGTTTTAGAGTTTAATACTTTTGGTTGCGTAATGCTATCTTTATCTTTGTTTTGGGATGGTGTTTTTGGTTTTTATACCTATCAAACATCAGATGATACATTTATAGATATATCTTGGTCTAAACGTCAAGAGATAAGATATATGGTTATAAATAGGAACGTTGAAAATGCAGTTGCTGATTATAATAAGGCTTTAGCAGATTATAAAAAAGCAACGGCTATAAATCAACATTCATTAGTTAGGGCAGAATTATTGCTTCCACCTATAAGAGAAGAAAGGATGAGTATGGGAGAAAGGTGGATTGTTTTTTCTAACGTCTATCTATCGAATCCTAGAAGTTATCCAGATATAATGATTTCAAGTTTAAGCGACCCTTCGTTCAAGGAATATTATTATGATTTATTAGAGAAACAAAAGAAAACACCACCAAAGCCTAAAAAGGCACTTAACATAGAAGGTGATTTTGAATTTTATTATCCTTGTTCAGATATGTATTTAGCATTAAAGGGAAAGAACGAAGGTGATATTGTAAATTTGTCAATAGGAACATCTTATAGAATATTAGAAGTAATAAACATTGAATAGTTATAGGTCAAATCTTATGTATGCTTTGCAATTAGATTTAGCTGGTATAGAGTTTTATTTTAGTTTATCAGGATATGTTAAAAACGGTAGGGAACTAGATGAATGGTGCGACGTTACCATTACGTTAAAGGGAAGAATGCTCAATTACCAACGTATAAGAGATAATATTTTAGAGTCTTCTGAAGTAGAAGGTTTAATAGATTGGCTTGAAGAAAAAGATACTGAACATCTTCCGTTTTATGAACCATATTTAGAGTTTTGTTATAAAATTGGACCTAATTCAACAGAACCGTCAATATATTTAAGAGTTAATTTATATGATGCGGGTGCAATAACGGATAATTGGCTTGAAGTATGTTTACACGAAGAAGACATTCAATGTTTAATTGCGTATTTGAAATTGGCAACAAGACAAATTAAAGAAGATGATGAAAAAATTCAACAAATGATAGCCGATAAAATATTAGTAGAAGATTATAAAAAGCATTATGAAAAAGATTGGTGGTAAATTAAAAGTGGTTTGTTAAAAAAAGTTTAACAAACCACTTTTGTGTTGGTATATATTTTGTTTAATTTATATATTAAGGGGTTCTTGCAAGTTAAAACCACAATATATAGTAGAAAAAATAAAAATTTTGTGTATAAAGTGTTGACAAATGAAATTTTAAATGTTATATTGTTAGCAGACAAGCGAACAAGTTAATATTTTATTGTAATTTTAGCGTAATTTTAAGGAGAGAATTATGGAAAAAACATTTGGAACGTTTATTAAAGAAAAAAGATTAGAAAAAGGTATAAATTTAAGGAAACTCGCTGAATTACTTGTTCTCGCACCCGCTTATATAAGCGATATTGAAAATGGTAATAGAAATTCACCTTCGCCCGATAAAATGGAAAAGCTTGTTGAAGTTCTTGGGCTTAATGAAGATGAAAGAAACGAAATGTATGATTTGGCAGCTAAAGATAGGGATAATACTGTTGCTCCCGATATATCGGAGTATGTAAAGTCTAATGACGCAGTTAGAGTTGCTTTAAGAAAAGCAAGAAACCTAAATCTTGGTGAACAAGAATGGCTGAAAATCATTGAAAAAATGGAAAACGGAGACGATACTAAATAATGATTTTTGGCAAAGAAGAACTCGAACTAATGGCTGACAACGTAAATAAAGAATATTTCCCTGAAAGGTTAGAAAAACCGATTATGCTAGACCCCTATGATTTATTAGATAATTTAGGGTGTTCTTATAATTGGAAATATATCTCGCCCGATAAGAGTATTTTAGGTATGACTTTTTTTGGTGATGGTATGTGGTATATTTGGCCTACCGGCAAATTTAAGGAAGGGGATGAGTATTCTAAAGAGTTCTTCCCAAAGCAAACTGTTCTTATAAACCAGACTGTGTTAGATGGGCAAAAGAATAGATATGAAGAAAATTTTATTGTAGCCCACGAAGCAAGTCATTGGATAAAAGATAAAGATTTTTTTGAAAGTAATCCTGATAGTATTTCACATATCTGTAAGAAAAACGATATGGAAGCAACTTATTGGTATCAAGGAATGACGGAACTTGAAATTGTTGAACGCCAAACAAACTATTTAGGTGCTGCAATTTTAATGCCAAGAGATATTATTAAAGCAGAATTTTTTAGATTGTTAAGGTATAAAAACATTCCACAAAGTCCACTTCCATTACAAAAGTTTATGTTTAGGGCAATATATACATTGTCTAGAACTTTCAATGTAAATTTTAACCCTGTTAAATATAGACTAATGGATATAGGAGTTTTAGAAAGATAATTTTTAACTGAAATATACACAAAGAAAAAAGCACCTAATCGTTGCGGGAACAACAATTAAGTGCTAGTGAAATGTATTGCTACACTTCGTTCTTACAAAAAGTAGTATAACATTTTCTGTAATTTGTGTCAAGTATATTTTGACGCCAACCAAAGGTTGGGAAAAATAATTTTTTTGCAGGAGGTGTTATATGCACTCTATTTTAACCATGCCTAAATTGGCGGAAAAAGATGTTTTTAACTCATTTTTAGTTAGAAACGCAACGTATGATGGGAAAGAAGAAATACCCAGAATTACGACTAGTAACTTGATACCCGAAAAGGTCATAACCTTTTCAAAAGCCAGAAGCAAACAAGAATTTGACTCGTGGATACATTTTTATGAACACGATAGTGTTTTTGAATGTTTTTGGAACAACCCACAAAAATATTTGCCTATTATAAAGCAATATAAGGGAATTATATCTCCCGATTATAGTTTATACTATGATATGCCCTTAAGTATGCAAATATGGAATACATATCGTGGTAAGGCTTTAGCCCATTGGCTACAAGAAAATGGTGTAGAAGTAATTCCTAACGTCCGTTGGGGAGATGAACGCACTTATAAACTTGCGTGTTATGGGGTGGAAAGTGGTAAGACCATAGCAGTTGGCACACACGGTTGTATTAAAACTATTGAAGGCAGAAATATGTTTATTGCAGGTTTTGACTATGTGATAAACAAATTAAAGCCTAAAACAGTAATCGTCTATGGACGTATGCCAGATAGAATTTTTAATTTGGCGAAAATGCAGGGTATAGAGCTAATACCGTTTGAAAGCGAATTTAGTTTATCTCACCCAAAGGAGGTAAACTAATATGGGAGCTGGCTATCACGGTGGTTTTGGGAAAACAAATGGTGATAAAACTCATCAAAAGAATTTAGAAACAACAAAAAAATCTTCTAATAATTTAATAGATAAAAACATTGTTTCTGAAATGGAAAGAAATAAAATTAAATTCACCAAAGAAGATTTGATTTTTACGACAAAAGATAAATCAGGACAACTTATTTTTTTAGAAAAAGGAAACAGTAGTGCTGGGTTAACGCATATAGAACAACGACATACTAAAGATTTTGTGGAAAAACACAAAATACAAGCGTCGCAAGTATCAAAGCATATTCATTCCGTCTTTACACAAGGAGATTTAGAATATTCTAGGACAACTGTAAAGAAAGGGAAAGAAGGTTTTGAACGTTTGTATAAATATAAAGGAAAATATTATTTGTTGTCAGGTGTTGGAACAAATGGTTTTGTAGTTTCAGCATATCCTTTAGATAACAAAACTGCTAAACAACATATAAGGAGATATAAAAAATGAAAGAAAAAATTAAATTAATGTTTGATTATCTTCAAGGAGCAATTTGGACTAGCGATATAGAAACAGGCGAACCCCTTACAGGGATAGATGTTGTAGATAAAGACGATATTATAATTAAAATAAATTATGAAATGGCTGATATGTATTCGTCATATTATGAATTTGATTCACATGATGAGGCTTGTTGGTTTAATAAAGAAAAGCAGATAGAGGATAAACCCAAAATGCTTGAATTATTATCAAAACTTAAAGCACGTCTTAATGAAATCAATGATGGTTCTTTTGAAATTGAAGATTTAATTACCCCAGAATACGAAAAAATATAAGGTTTGTAATATGAATAAAGAATTAGTTCAAAAATTAGTAAATTGTGAAATTTCGTGGAGTGAATTCTCTTCTATTGAAAAATGCAGTTCTTATTTAATAGAATTAGATGATACTATTATAAATATTGATACTACTATTGTTGGAAAAGCAATTCAATGTTGTTTAGACAATAATACACTATGCAAGACTTATTAGGTTGGGCAAATGTAGTAAGATTTTCAGACATTTTCTTGGTTAATGAAGATTGTAGAGAATGTGTAATTAGTATTTTAGATAGAATTGAAGAATCAGATGAAGAAGGAAACGAATTATCTAATAGCGATTTGTTGTTAATGATTGATAAGTTAAATAAAAACGAAGAATGGTAACAATTATGAAAGAATTAGATGTTGTAAAAATAATACAAGATTACGAAAATATACCATCGGGAACAGAAGGAACTATTGTTTGTGAATATGATGGTAAAGCTTTTGAAGTGGAGTTTTTTGATGCTAATGGAGATACATTGGATGTCGTTACTACTCCAGTCGAACTACTCTGTCTAAGTGCTCTTTTACTCTTTCTGTTGCAAAACCTTTGATTTCCGGTTTGGGCTCATGGCGTGGTTCTAGTATTTCATAATAATATGTA
>JAGASB010000268.1 GCA_017621955.1 Clostridia bacterium
GTTATATTATATTTGCCACAACTTTCCCGAAAGGGAAAATAAAACTTTGCGTAGCAAAATATCACTGCGTAAGCAATATAACTTGCCGTTAGGCAAATATAGTTGTGGCGTAGCAATAATCCCTATCGCTACGCCACTAAATTCCGTCGGGGGCTACGTTTATTTACTGTTATGCGTTTTTAGTTTTGTTTTTTGCGATTAAGTATTTAATCAAAACAATAACGTAATGTATAACCATACCTACTGCTATTGCTTTTACAAGGTCAAATATAACTGTGAGTAAGAACGTTACTACTAAAACTAAAATATCTTCCCACTTTTTCTGCTTGATAATGTGAACGAACTCTCTCCATTCACTCATATTGTAAGCAACTATAAATAAAATTGCAGCGATAATAGGCATCGGGATAAGTGCTGCATAGGGCATTAGCACTACAAGAACGAGCAAAAGAACAACTGCGTGCGTCATGCCCGATAATGGTGAGCGACCGCCATTTCTAACGTTTGCGGCAGTTCTTGCAATAGCGCCCGTTGCAGGTATTCCACCAAAGAACCCAACGCAAATATTGCCTACGCCTTGCGCAATAAGTTCGGTGTTAGAATTGTGTTTATCGTTAATCATTTTATCGGAAACTACGCAAGATAAAAGCGATTCAATACCGGCAAGAAGCGCAATGGTAAACGCACTTGGAATAAGTGCAACAATCTTACCACCGTCAAGGGTTGGGAAAGAAAATTGCGGTAATGATGAAGATATAGTGTATAATTTTCCGATTGTGTTTACCGACATTGAAAAGATGCTAACGATTGCTGCGCCAATTAAAACGGCAATTAAAGAACCGGGAATTTTCTTAGATATTTTGGGCCAAAAAATAAGTATTGCAAGCCCAACTGCGCCTACTAAAACCGCCCATAAGTTGATTGACGAAATGTGTTCAAACACGAGCGCAAGTTTTTCAGGTGTTTCTATGGCGTTAGTGCCTGCGGGGTAAGTTAAGCCTAAAAAGTCCTTTAACTGCCCGATTACAAGCGTAACGGCAATACCACCTGTAAAGCCTACCGTAATAGTGTGCGGAATAAATTTAATTAAACTACCAACTCTGCAAAGCCCCATAATTACAAGCATTAAACCTGCCATAATGGTTGCGATAATAAGTCCGTCCATTCCTTGCGTGGCAATTATTCCCGCTACGATTGTGGCAAACGCAGCCGTTGGTCCTGAAATATTTACTTTGCTTCCGCCAAGCATAGAAATAACAAACCCTGCAATAATTGCTGTGTAAAGTCCTGTTTCAGGCGAAGCGCCCGAAGCAATCGCAAGTGCAATTGATAGTGGAAGAGCGATAATCGCAACAATCAGCCCTGCAATAAGGTCGGATACAACGTTTTTCCCTGTACAGCCTTTAAGCGTTGTAAACAGTTTTGGTTCAAATGTTTTCATAAACTTTCTCCTACAAGTGTAAATACAACAATTATAAATACAACAATATATTTTACTCTGTTTTTTCAAAAAAGCAACAAAATAGGGGTAGTAAAAAAAATTTTTATATTTTAACAAAACTTTAACTTTTATTTACAAACGTTAAACATAAAATTGAATTAATTTAAACTAAACAAAAGTATACTGTGAATATAAAGTTAAACAAGGAGAAACAAGTTATGGGAATTAAGAATTTTTTCAAAAAAGCATTTAGGGATATGAAAGAAGACGCTAAAAATCAGCACGAAGTAGACAAGGCAAACTTTAACGCAGCAAAAGCTGAAAGCAAGGCAACGTGGAAAGAAGCAAAAATGTCCCCGTCAAAGCGCCGTGAAATGATGAACGAACAACGTAAAGTTCAAATAGAGCAAGCAAACGAACGTGCCCAAAAAGCACAAGAAAGAATTGACAACGCAAAATAATAATTAAAAAACCAAAACCGACCTATTTGTAATAGGTCGGTTTTGTTATTCAAATTTCAATACCGTTTCAGTTTTTTTGTCAACTTTAATAGAGTTTGATACCGCTACGCCAAAAATCACAAGCACTTTGTTGTCTACTGCAAGTAGGGGGATAAAGTCTCTTAACCTAACGGGAATTTTAAGGTCGGTAAAATAATCGTTAAGATTTTTTGTTCCACCGCCAAACTTGGTAAAAACGTCGTCGCTCTTTCTAAATCTAAACTGTGCGTTTTCGGGGATTTTTGATAGGTCGCCAAAAAGTCCGCTTTTAAGGTCGATAGGGAAAGGTTGGATGCTTACGCTAACAGACTTTTTGTCAAGGGCTGTTATGCCTATTTTAAACGGTGCTTGCACCGATTTATAACTTTGATTGCGGTATAGCGTGATTTTATCATATTCTTTTACCGCTAAAATTTTGTCTAGTAAGTTGACTTTTGCGCCGTTTTGCTTTTGACTTAGTGCGCAAACGCTGTCAATATGAACTTTTTCCCAGTCTTTTTTAACCCCTAGGCGTTTCAGTGCACTAATTATTGCACGAGAAAGTACGGCAGGGTGGGTCGGTAGACTGATTTTAACAACGTCGCCGTCAACTGAAATTACATTTTCCGCTTGCTCCGACATAAATTCGTGTTCGCTTTTGATTATTTCAGTAAGTCTAAAAACACTTTTTTCGGCTTCGGGGAAAGCCTTTTTAATTTGTGGTATTACGTTAAGCCTAATGTGGTTGCGGGTATAATCGTCGTCAAAGTTGGTTTGGTCGGTAACGTAAGGAATAGAGTTTATGGTTATATACTCATTTAGTTGGTCTTTACTAACGCTTAAAAAGGGGCGTATAATCTTGCCGTCGAAGTTTTCTTCAATGCCAGATAATCCTTTTAAGCCTGTTCCACGGAAAAGATTAAATAGCACGCTTTCAAAATTATCGCTTAAATGATGTGCTGTAGCGACCTTGTCGCATTTGCCGTTTTTTATGGCGTCAAAAAAACATTGATAACGCAAAGTGCGTGCCGCTTGCTCTACCGACAGTTTATCGTCCTTTGCTTTTTTAAGACTGTCAACCGTGTATGAAAGTAAGGGAACAGAACGCTTTAAACAGTAATCTTTAACGAAATTACTATCGTTAATTGATTCTTGACCCCGAATCCCGTGTTCAATATTAATGGCTATTACAGAAAAATGTAATTGTTCGGCTTTTTTAAGCATAAAATCAAGTAGTGCCATAGAGTCGCTTCCACCCGAAGTTGCCACCGCAACAGTTTCACCATTATTTATGAATTGTTTTAAATCAACTTGCATAAGATAATTGTAGCAAACAATAAAAAAAAATTCAAGCCTAAATAAATAATATTTAATTTTTTTTGCTCATAATGGTTGACAAAAGCGAATTTATGGTATATTATATTTAAGCATCAAAAAACTAAATGCAAAATTCATATCGCGGGGTGGAGCAGCTTGGTAGCTCGTCGGGCTCATAACCCGAAGGTCAGGAGGTTCAAATCCCCTCCCCGCAACCACTAGCCGTCTAATTTGAACCTCAGCAGGTCAAATCAGACGGTTTTTTCTATCTTTTTTA
>JAGASB010000269.1 GCA_017621955.1 Clostridia bacterium
ATTTTTATTGTTTTCATCGGTCAGTTCAATATTTACTTCTACGTCTTGTTCAACGTTAAAAGTTAACGTGTTGTTTTCTACTTTGGCAACGTTATAAGCGTCTTTTGTGTAGATGATTAGTTGTGGTGCTTGTTCTTTTGGGGCAAGGGATATTAAGAATAAAACCGACACTGAAATTATTAATAAAACAATTAAAGGAATAATAAAGTATAGGAAATTTTTATGTTTTTTAACAATATTGGTGTTTTCAACAGTAAGAGAGCGTAGTTCTTTTTCACTAAGGAGTTGTTCTGTTGGTACGTTTATAAGTTGTGATAATTTTTCTAAAATATCTTCACTTGGGAAGCCCCTACCTTGTTCCCACTTCGCAACGGCAGAGCGTGTAACGAAAAGTTTATTTGCAAGTTCTTGTTGTGTAAGGTCATTATCTTGTCGATATTTTTTTATTAGTTCGTTCAACATAGGCAAAAATCCTTTTTGTTTTATTATAACTAAATCCCTGTAAAAATGCAATGCCTATTGTGATACCAAGTAAAAAGTATCAAGCGAACACAAAAACAAACTTATATAGTTGCATATTAAAGTAAAAATAACCCCGTTATTTTAATTGACAAACAAAAAATTTTGTCCTATAATATTTAGGCTGTTGAAAGAACTTTAACTGAAAAGTTAAATCTAACATAAGCGCCGTTAGCTCAGCTGGATAGAGCGTTGGTCTACGGAACCAAAGGTCAGGAGTTCGAATCTCTTACGGCGCGCCAACAAAACAAGCAAGGGTTTTATCCTTGCTTGTTTTGTTTTAAAGCGAGCCGTAAGAGATGAGAACGTAGTTCGCCCGTCAAATGACGGACAAGCAGAGATGTGCGAGGGCTCCGTAGCGAAGCGTAGGAGTATCTCTAAACGAGAGAGTTAAAAAAGGACTATCAAAATGCGATTTTTCCATATATTTGTGGATATTTGCGTATATCGTTGCAATAAGCCACGCAAAATGATAAAATAAATATAAGGTGGATTCAAATGACGTTAATGGAAATAAGCAACAACTTTGGTGTAGTTGTTTTAGAGCAAATAAAATATATTTACGATGCTTTTTGTAAAGAATATGAAAGCGTTAGATATGATGAACGAAAAGAAATTGTCGGGATAGGAGAACCTGACAAATATCTTTTTTGTTATTTTAAAAGAGAGGGGGATAAGATTTTTGTTAAGTTCAAGAGCGAAGAGCAAAGTTTTGAACTCCCTACAAGTTTGGAAAGGTTGGATTATTACATAAACCAAACTGTGTTGTTGTTCAACAATAATGACTTTACAACAAAAAGAAAAATTGAGTCGACAAGGAAAACAAGTAGTAAACGAAGAGAAAATATTGCGTATAGAAGTGAATTAGTTTTGTCTATTTGTTTGGATGGGGACAGGCTTGTTGAACAATATTCTTCAACGGAAAAGTTTTTTGAGCAAAAGTTAATAGAGTTTAAAAAACTTTTGGGTGTGTTTGTTGAACAGGTAATTTATTTGGATAGGGATAAAGCCATAATAACGTCATTGTTAGAGCAAAAAAGGAAGCTTTCGACATTAAAAGAAATAGGAGAAAGGTACGGGATAACAAGTGTCGGGGTAGGTCAAGTTTTTAGAAAATCCTTAAAAAGAATAAAGCGCAGAATAAATTTGAAATATGAAGACGGGGTGGAAAGATACGATTTAAGAAATAAGTTTTTAGAAGATTTTTCCACTTATGATATTGATGCCTTTATGTTGTATATTTTGGCAAACAAATATGACTTTGCGTTGAAAGCGTTTTTAGAAGTAATGATGCCCCCAAATTATTACACGGAAGACTTAATAGATATTTTAAGAAGTTCTTGTAAAAGATTGAAAGTAAAAGCAAAAGAAAGGACAAAAACTATAAAGTATAACGATTTTAGAGTGCTTGTAGATGGTGACGGCAATGTTATTACTGAGTTAGGGTTGCTTGAACAATTAAACAAAGCAAGGCGTAATCTTGCAAACGAAAAATGCGTGTTAGAAAAGTGGGTGTATAAAAACGCTCAATTAGTTACACTTGCTACCCTTAAACCAACGGACAAAGAGTCGTATACTGCTATCTTTGGTGAGAATTCTTCTTGGGAAGAATATGGACAAAGAATGACGCAAATAATTAAAAGATACATAGAAGACAAAAAATAATTTACTTAAAAACAATTCTTCTCAATATAGAACGCCCAACTAGTTAAAGTTGGGCTGTTTTTGTATAATAGTTTATTTTCACCCCGATGTTTTAGAAATATAGTTAATTAGAAAAGAGAGTTTGTTGGCTATGTTGACTAAACGGAAAAAAAGTGTTATAATATGCGTATATTTACATAAAGGAGCTTTTTTATGGCAAAAAGCATTAAAGACATACTTAATCTTGTAAAAGAAAAAGACGTTAAAATGATTGACTTTAAAATGGTGGATATTAACGGGCAGTATCGCCACGTTACTATTCCTGCACAAAACTTTTCAGAAGATACTATGAAAAGTGGTATCGGGTTTGACGCTTCAAACTACGGCTATGCAGTCGTTGAAAAAAGCGATATGGTGTTTATACCCGACCCCGACACAGCGGTAATTGACCCGTTTTGTGAAATAACCACCCTTTCGATGACGGGGAACGCAATGATAATCGGCAAGAACGAAAATATTCCGCTTGCGCAATACCCAAGAAATATCGTTTTGGCTGCTGAAAAATATATGAAAGATTCAGGCGTTGCCGACACGATGCTTATTCTTCCCGAATTTGAATTTTATCTTTTCGACCAAGTTGGTTGGGAAGTTGAACCGAACAGTATAGGCGTTTCGGTGGATGCAAAGCAGTCTTATTGGAACAGCGCTGTTGAAGGAACGGGCGTAATCGTGCCTAAGCAAAAAGCTTACCACGTTGCAAAGCCGTTTGACACTTCTTTTGAGTGCCGTAGTGAAATGTGTTTGCATATGAAAGATGCGGGCATAGAAATCAACTATCACCACCCCGAAGTTGCAGCATCTGGTCAGTTTGAAATTGAACCACAACTCGGCAAGATGTCAACAATGGCAGACGCAACGATGATGATTAAATACATCATACACAACACGGCGTTAAAATACGGCAAATCCGCAACGTTTATGCCAAAGCCTATTTACGGTGAAGCAGGTAGCGGTATGCACGTTCACATGTTGTTGTTAAAGGACGGTCAGCCCGTATTTTCCGACGACGACGGTTACGCACGTTTATCTGAAACGGCACACTACTTTATGGGCGGATTGTTAAAGCATATAAGTTCGCTTTGCGCAATCACCAACCCAAGCACCAACTCGTTTAAGCGTTTAATCCCAGGTTTTGAAGCACCCGTAACGGTAGGCTATGCAACTTCAAACAGAAGTGCAGTTATCCGTATTCCCGCTTATGCAAAATCACCCGATAAGCGTAGATTTGAACTTCGCAACCCCGATGCAACTTGCAATCCATATTTCTGTTACGCTGCAATACTTATGGCAGGGCTTGACGGTATTAAGAATAAGATTGACCCGCACGCAAACGGTTGGGGTCCTTACGATATGAATCTTTATCATTTAAGCGATGAAGAAAAGGCAAAATTACACCATTTACCTACGTCGCTTGACCAAGCACTTGATGCGCTTGAAAAGGATAACGACTATTTGACGGCTGGCGGAGTATTCCCCAAAGAACTTATCAACAACTTTATCAAATCAAAGCGTGAAGAATGCCGTCAACTTTCGGCAATACCGCAC
>JAGASB010000270.1 GCA_017621955.1 Clostridia bacterium
ACGTATGTTTAGCAGGTTTTGAAGGCACTTTATCTTTTGAAGGTATGACAGTGGTGAACGCCGAAGCAAAATCAAGCAATTTAGCTTGCAATAAAAACGGAAATAGCGTAAAGATGACCTACTCAAACGCAACCAACATAACTAAAGGAGAAGTAGTGTTAGAAGTAACGCTTACAAAAACAGCAGATAACGGCAAAGCAATACTTAATTTAACTGACTGCTTTGACCAAAACTTTAACAATGTAAATTACAAAGTAATAGGACAAAATATTAAACTTAAATAATAAGGAAAGAATTATGAAAAAACGCAGTTTATTAATAACGTTATTAAGTTTAATATTGACGTTTAGCGTAAGCATAGGTTTAACAACAAGCATAGCATATGCAGAAGAAACACCCGTAGAATACTCTATGGGTGATGCCAATTTAGACGGAAACGTAAATACGAGAGACGTAGTACTCATTAAACAGTCAATAGTAGGGCTTACTGAACTTAACGACAAACAAAAAGTGTTTGCCGACGTTTATGCTGACGGACAAATTAACACTCGTGACGTTGTTTTAATTCAACAATCAATAGTTGGAATGGGCGTTGATTTAGGTGCACACGAGCATAGTTTTGAAAATGGGGTTTGTATTTGTGGATACGTTGAACCTCACACTCACAACTATACTGAACTTAAAAAATCATCAACACAACACTGGTATGAGTGTTCTTGTGGTGCTTACGAAACAAAAGAAAATCATATTCCGGGCGCTGAAGCAACTGAAACAACTGACCAAAAATGTACGGAATGTGATTACGTTATAACCTCAGCATTTGGTCATGTACATACTTTGCATTTAACAATAGTAGATGCAAAACCTCAATCATGTACTGAAGAAGGAAATATAGAATACTACACTTGTTCTTGTGGTAAGTGGTTTACTAATAATACAGCAACAACCGAAATCACCGATAAATCAAGCGTTGTAATTGAAAAATACGCTCACGAATATGAAACGTTGAAGAAAACTACTACTGAACATTGGTGGGAGTGTTCTTGTGGTGACAAAGATGGTTTAGAAGAACACCATGGTGGAGAGGCAACTTGTACTCAAAAGGCAGTTTGTACTGACTGTGGGTTAGAATACGGTTCTTTAGAAAAACACAACTATACTGAACTTAAAAAATCATCAACACAACACTGGTATGAGTGTTCTTGTGGTGCTTATGAAACAAAAGAAAACCATAAAGGCGGAACGGCAACCTGCAAAGAAAAAGCAAAGTGTTCAGCTTGTGGTCAAGAATATGGCAAATTAGCTGACCATACTTATTCTACAATTTGGACTACAACCGAAACACACCATTATCATGAAGCAACTTGTGGACATGATGCCACAAAAGACTATAGTGAACATACGCCTGATAATTATGGTTTCTGTGCGATATGCGAATTACCTATGTCTGCAACTGAAGGGCTTATTATAGATGCTTCTTTAGATGGTACTTATGCTGAAGTTGTAGCCTATGGTGGAAGTTCGCCTAATGTAAATATACCTTCAACTTATAAAAGTTTGCCTGTTAAAAATATTTATGATGGAGCATTTCGTAGTACAAACGTTAAAAAAGTAATAATTCCAAATAGTATAACAAGTATAGGTTACGAGGCGTTCGCTTATTGCGAATCATTAACAAGTGTAGTAATAGGAAAAGGTGTAACAAGTATAGGTGAAAATGCTTTCTATGGTTGTGTTTCATTAACAAGTATAGATATTCCTGATAGTGTAACAAGCATAGGTACAGTTGCATTTTATGCCTGCAGTAGTTTAGCAAGTGTGACAATGGGCGAAGGCGTAACAAGTATAGGTAATGGGGCGTTCGGTGCCTGTGACTTATTATATATGGAAGAAAATTTTATTATATATATAAAAGCAAATAATAACCCATATTACATTGTAGGTTACGCTTCAAATGGAAACTTGCCTACTTATACAATAAATAGTAATACTAAACATATAGGGGGAGGGGCGTTCTCTTCTTGCGAAAGGCTTATAAATGTATCAATCCCAGACAGCGTTACGAGTATCGGTCCTGATGCGTTCTATAGTTGCAGTTTATTAACAAGTATAGAAATACCAGATGGAGTAATAAGTATAGGTAAGAATACATTCTATGAATGCAGTTCATTAACAAATATTTCAATCCCTAACAGTGTAACGAGTATAGGGTCTTATGCGTTCTATGGTTGCAGTATATTAGGAAAGGTATATTATGGAGGAACGGCTGAAGAGTGGGCCAAAGTTTCTATTGGAGCCCCTTATACTAATCCGCCTTTAACTAACGCAACTTTTTATTATTATATTGAAAATGAAAACGATTTACCTGCCGACAACGGCAATTATTGGCACTACGTTGACGGTATCCCAACTGTTTGGGCAAAACCCGAAGAATAACAAACAAAAGCAGATAAGGGTAAGTCTCTCTGTCTACAGAAATTTATATGTTAATTATTAATGTTAGAAATGTACTTCAAAAGTATAGAGAAAATAAAATTAATAAAAAAACTTGTAGAAATAGTATTATAGAAATTTTACAGTTAAGCAATTCAAATTGTAAACTTAAGTCAAGAGTTATTCAAAATCTTCCAAGAGATATTGTAAATAGAGATTTGAAATTTTTGAAAAGTATTTTTGATTCAGATGTGTGATTTTATGGATGAAAATGAAAAGTTTAAAAGTAAAATGAAAGAAATATATAATAGCAACACAAATAATTTTGATGGTTTAGAGAAAATTAAACAAGCGGTTGAATTGGAAAGAATGTTTTCAGATGTAAACTTTGAAAATGTAATAAATGAAATAGACGTGTCTGAAGATGATAAATTTGGTTTCTTATTAAAAGAGACGATAAACAAAGAACTTTAATAAAATACATATTATTGAAGGATTTTAATAATTAAAGCTTAACAATCATATATCATATATATGAATAATAGTATTTGAGCTGAAGAAGAATAAACTAAATAATACTTAAATTTGGGTTAACGGAATATAAACCGTTAGCCCTTTTTTAATGCAAAAAAGGAGAACGGATGAAAAAATTTCAAACAAAACAACAATTAAATGACTATATTTCCAAAAGAGAATATAGTCAAGAATTCAAGATGGCGCTTAAAAATTCCATAAAAGCAGTTGAAGACTGCATTAAAGGTGGAGCAACGCCGTCATATCTTATAATCGCCGAAACGCAAAAAGAATCGGACGAAGCCACTATTGAATTTTCGCTTGGCGAAAATATGCCCGAATCGGATGTGTGCATAACAGCCGTGAGCGGCGAGTCGTGGCGAGAACGGGTGTTTGTGTTCGGAGATTCGGGCAACGGCGTGATTATATACGAACGTGTGCCGTTTGTGGACGAGAACGATACCGAGTTGCAACGAAAAACTTAACCCTTTCCCGATACCATACCCCACTACAAACGTGTGAGAGCGTGGCAAAAACGCCCAAATTTACACGGTTTAATACAAAAGCAAAGAAAAAAGGAGAAAAATTTATGTTTGACAATGAAAGATACATAACGTGCGGTATTAGTGATAGAGTGCCCGAAGATTTACAGGTTGCGATATGGTCTGCAATAGAACTACAAAAAAAGTTTTGCAGTAAACTTGACTATCTACAAGTATTCACTTTTCAAAAAATTGGTGAAGATACGCTTGCGATAAGGCAAACTCAAGAAAACTCAAATTTTGGTACAACCCACTATACTAACTATAAGCAAGAGTACGAAGAAATACTAAACGAAAAAATCTTCGTTATTGATGATGGCGACCACAGCACAATGCTGTTTGCGAAAGAATATTAAGGAGAATAAAAATGGCAAAAACTACTACTAAAAAGAAAGAAGAAACAAAAATTGTTAGAACAATCGACCAATTAAGTCTTGGCAGAATGATTGCTCAAAAATACGGCTTGAAAATTACTGACGTTATGTCGGTAATTGAAGAAGAGCAAAAACTAACTATGGAGTACGTCAGAATGGGATACAAGGTTATTAAGAAGAATTATCTAACAATTGAAAGCAAAAAAATTGCAGGTAAAAAGGACTGGAAGTGCCCGCTTAATGGAAAGACTTACACGATAGAGCCGAAAGTTCGTGTTTTAGTTCGTGTAGGGGCAGGATTTAAGCAGTTTATAGGCAACAAGAAATTACCTGATAAACTCTGCCGTTTTGTTAATGGTGGAATAGAAACGGGTATAAAAATAAGCGAAAAATAAAAGTAGTCATCTGACTACTTTTTTTGTGTTGTTTTCTTAACTGTTAGGAATCGTCAGAGCAATACATTATAGAAAGTTCGGCTCATATAATAGATGTTTTATGCGTGCGTGTATATTGTTCCGAGCATTACTAACTGTTGGGTGAGCAACCGAGTCGTAAGGTATGAGCGTTCTATAATACTACTTTACAAGGAGCATTACTATG
>JAGASB010000271.1 GCA_017621955.1 Clostridia bacterium
AATAAAAAATTATTTTAAAGCAAAGAGAGATAAAAAAAGCCTTGACTAAAAAAATAATTTGTCTTAAAATATAGGTAAGTACTATATGTACACAAAGTTACATTAGGAGAAAAGAAAAAATGATTACACACGGCAACCAAATTGAAGTTTTGGCAGGCAACTCGAACAGACCCTTGGCAGAAGCAGTAGCGGCTGAATTGGGGTTACCATTAAGCAATGCAGAAGTCGGCAAGTTCTCTGACGGGGAAATAAGCATAACGCTTCCCCAAACGGTTAGGGGTAGGGACGTATTTATTATTCAATCAACGTCAATTCCCGTAAACGATAACCTTATGGAACTGCTTATTATGATTGACGCTTGCAAGAGAGCATCGGCAGGTAGAATAACCGCAGTTATGCCATATTTTGGCTATGCAAGACAAGACAGAAAGGCTCGTCCCAGAGACCCGATTACAGCAAAGTTGGTTGCTGACATTTTAACAAGTGCGGGCGCTGACAGAATTTTAACGATGGATTTACACGCAGCACAAATTCAAGGCTTTTTCGATATTCCATTAGACCACCTTTACGGAGCACCGTTACTTGCAAAGTATTTTAAGAAGAAAATGGATGAAAACTGGGTTGTTGTTTCCCCCGACGTTGGTTCGGTTGGTAGAGCAAGAAACTTTGCTTCAAGGGTAGACGCTTCACTTGCAATCGTGGACAAACGTCGTCCTAAGGCAAACGCAATCGAAGTTATGAACGTTATCGGTGACGTTAAGGGTAAATCTTGCATAATGCTTGACGATATGATTGATACGGCAGGTACGATTTGTCAAGGTGCACAAGCACTTGTAAATAACGGTGCAAAGGAAGTTTACGCTTGCTGTACACACGGTGTATTGAGTGGACCTGCAATGGAACGACTTATTGCTTCACCGATTAAAGAAGTAGTAGTTTTAGATACGATTGACCTTCCTGACCACGTTAGAAACAATCCTAAGATTAAAGTTTTGTCGGTTGCAAAACTTATTGCAAAGGCAATCACGTCAATTTATTCAGACGCATCGCTTTCGGCAATTTACGAATAATAAATTAAAAGCCGTTGTCAAAACGGCTTTTTTAATGGAGACAAGGATATGAAACTTATCGTGGGGCTTGGTAACCCCGATGACAAATATAAAAACACCTTTCATAACTTAGGGTTTATGTGCGTTGATAAAGCAGCGCAATCGCTTGGCGTGTCGTTTAGTAAAAACAAGTGCCGTGCAGTTATTGCAGAAAGTAAAATCGGTGCTGAAAAGGTTATATTTGCTAAACCGCAAACGTATATGAATTTAAGTGGTGAAAGCGTAAGGGAACTTGTTTCTTTTTATAAAGTAAACTTATCCGACCTTATGGTAATCTACGATGATTTTGACTTATATAAAGGTTTTTTGCGTATAAGGGAAAACGGTTCTGCTGGAACTCACAATGGTATGCGCAACATCGTTGAACTGTTAGGCAGTGGTAATTTTGCACGAGTACGCATAGGCTTTAAGCCCGAAGGTGAATTTAAAATTCCGCTTATAAACTACGTTTTATCGGGAATAAGCGAAAGTGATAAACCTATTATGGAAAAGGCGATTGATGTAGGGGCATCTTGTGCGGTGGATTTTGCTAATGGAAAACCGCTACAAGAAATTATGCAAAAGTATAACGGCAAAGCATAATCGTATTATCTAAAACCAAGCTATAATAAGGATTAGTATTATGCTTGATAAAATTTTAAACTTAAAAAACGGCAACAATTCCGTAAAGGAATTCACCGATTGCATCCGCCAAGGTATACCTTCGGCGGTTTTCGGCGTTACGGACGCATTTAAAAATTATCTTCTTTCTGTTACTGATGAAAAGATTTTATATATTGTAAAAGACGCAATAACCGCCCGTGTTACAGCACAAGCAGTAAACGAACTTTCGGGGAAAAAGGCCGTTTTCATTCCGCCCAAGGACGAAATTCTTTTAATAAATAAAGCCTTTTCAAAAGACAACACTTATCAGCGTATCCGTGCGCTTTCTGAAATTTCAACTGCCGATATAGTGATTGCAACTGCCGAAACGCTTATGCAAACTGCACCTAAAAAAATGCAGACGCTAACTATAAATAAGGACGGGGAAATAAGTCAAAGCGACGTTGTTTCAAAGCTTGTTGCGATGGGCTATGTAAGGGTAGATACGGTTGTCTCGGCAGGAACGTTTGCACTCCGTGGCGATATTCTTGACGTTTTTGCAACTAACGAAAACGCCCCCGTGCGCATAGATTTTTTTGGGGATACTGTTGAAGCGATTAAGCATTATGACCCCGATACTCGTGAAAATTTAGGATACGTTAATGGAATTTCAATACTTCAAGCGGTAGAATTTTCTTTTGCCGATGACGATATGAACTTAATTAAAACGCATATTAAAGCTGAACTTAAAAAGGCGGATAGAGAACAGATTGTTCGTATGAAAGTGCTTGCGGACGACTTGTTTGTAGCGATGGAAAACCGTGATTTAGACTTGCTTAGCGCACTTTCTGTTTTATCTGTTGACTGTGCAAGTGTTTTTGACCTTATAGATAAAGACTGTGTCGTTATCATTGACGAAGCAAAACGAGTAAAAGAACTTGGTGAACTAAACTTAACTGAGTTTTTAGAACGGTTTAACTCACTTTATCAAGCAGGTGAAGTGTTCTCTTTTGCAAAACGTGGCTTTTCGGATATAGAAACGCTTGCCGAAAGAATAAAAAACTATCGAAACGTTGCCGTACAGGCACTATCGACCGCAGTGCCGTTTTTCAATCCGCTAAAAATTATAAACCCAACGGTTGGCGGTGTTGCCGACTATCAACTTGATTTTAAGGAAGTTTTTACTGATATTGATAACTGGTTGCGTTCGGGCTATGCGGTAGTTGTTTGCACGGGCGACAAAAAACGTGCGGAAAATTTTAGTTATGAACTTTCTACTAAAGGCATTGCTTCGTCAATAGACGGGCAAACTCTTAAAGGCGCTTGTATAACTACCGAAAAACTTTTGCGTGGGTTTATTTATCACGAAGAAAAAGTTGTCGTGCTAGGCAATGGCAATCTTTTTGCCAAGCCTGTTTCAGTACGAAAGCTAAAAACTAAAAAACAAACGTTCTTTACTGCGCCCGAAGTCGGCGATTACTGTGTGCACGAAGTTCACGGTATAGGTAGAGTGCTTGGCAATAAAAAGATATCCACAACCGAAGGCACGAAAGATTACGTTGCGGTAGAATATTCGGGTGGCGACATACTGTATATTCCGGTAGAGCAAATGGATATACTTACCCGATATCTTGGCAGTGAAAAAAAACCAAGGCTGTCAAAGATAGGCGGTAAAGATTTTGAGCATATAAAAAAGCGTGTAAAAGAAAGCATAAAGAAGATGTCTTTCGACCTTAAAAAACTCTATCAAGAGCGTGATGAGTTAAAGGGATATAAATTTAGCGCTGATGACGAACTTCAATCGGTGTTTGAAAGTTCTTTCCCGTTTGAAGATACGCCCGACCAAGCAACCGCCAATGAAGATATTAAAAACGATATGACAAGCGGTAGGGTAATGGATAGGCTTGTTTGTGGTGACGTAGGCTTTGGAAAGACAGAAGTTGCGCTTCGTGCGGTGTTCCGTGCAATAGTAAACGGTAAACAAGCGTGTATGCTTGCACCGACAACCATTTTAACCGAACAGCATTATAATACTGCGGTGGAAAGGTTTTCAGCGTTTGGTGTAAAAATTGCTTGTTTGAATAGGTTTAAAACGCCTAAACAACAAAAACAAATTTTATCAGACCTTAAAGAAGGCAAGATTGATTTTATCATAGGCACGCATAGACTTCTCAGCAAGGACGTTGAGTTTAAGGATTTAGGACTTTTGGTGCTTGACGAAGAACAGCGTTTTGGCGTTGAGCATAAGGAAAAAATCAAGCTATTAAAGACTAACGTGGACGCAATAACGCTCACGGCAACGCCTATTCCAAGAACGCTACACATGTCGCTTTCGGGGATACGTTCAATAAGCACCATAAACACTCCACCAAAGAAAAGATTGCCCGTTCAAACGTACGTTACCGAAGAAACGGACGTTCTTATTAAGGACGCAGTAACTCGTGAGATTAATCGTGGTGGTCAAGCGTTTATACTATACAATAGAGTAGATAGCATATTTACTTTTGCCGATAGAATAAAACGCATTATGCCAAACCTTAGAATAACCGTCGTTCACGGACAAATGGAAGAGCGTGTTATGGAAAGTAACGTAATGGGCTTTTATAGGGGTGAAAGCGACGTTTTAATTTCCACAACCATAATTGAAAACGGTATAGACTTGCCCAAAGCAAACACGCTTATAGTAATAGACGCCGATAAACTTGGGCTTTCAACGCTCTATCAATTAAAGGGCAGGGTTGGTCGGTCGGATAGGCTTGCCTATGCGTACTTTACGTTTAAGAGAGAAAAAGTTTTATCCCAAACTGCTTTTGAAAGACTTAACGCAATTATTGAATTTACCGAAATGGGAAGTGGTATAAAAATTGCAATGCGTGACCTTGAAATTAGGGGCGCAGGCAATATTTTGGGTGCTGAACAGCACGGACATATGGAAAAAATAGGATACGAACTATATTCTAAGCTTTTGCGTGAAGAACTTTCGGGTGAAGAACAAGTAGTTCCCGAACTTGATATTCGTGTTACAGCATTTATTCCAGACGGATATATTGACAGTAACGTAACTCGTATGGACGCTTACAAAGAGATTGCAGAAATAAAATCTCTTGAAACGGAAAAAGAGTTTAGACTTGCGATAGAAGACGCTTACGGTACTTTGCCACAAGAAGCGGATAATCTAATAAATATAGCCGTTGTTAAGTGGCTTGCAACAAAACTTAAAGCCGTTCAAGTAAACGTAAGAAAAAGTGACGTCAATATAGTTTTCGGTTCTTTTAACGTGTTCGGTGAGCAAAAACTTCGTCGTGCGATGGACGAATTTAGCGACGACGTGCGTATAAATATGGCTTCCGCCCCGACCATAGAGTTTAATAGAACGGACGAAAGCAACGAAGATATGCTCTACAAATTGAAAGAATTTTTAATAACGGCAACTGTTTAAGATTAGCGTATCAAATTAGATTTAGTAAAACGGGTTTTTAATGTTAAGTAATTCATTAGTATTTTGCTAAGAAATTTGTTAATTTACATTTTAAAAATCGTTCTTAAAGTAAAAAAATGAGCATAAATATTTAATAATTATGTAAAATTTGTTGACATCTCAACATTAAAAGTGGTATACTTATTCACGATGTGAGTTTTGTCATATTAACTCATATTTTGTATATTTTATTTTACATATTGTTGTAAAAGGCATGCCTTTTACCGTTTTGTAACCAAAACGGTTTGGGTTTGTTAGAAAAATATACAGGTATGACAAATTTTACGTTAAAAGGAAAAAATAAGGTTGAATTAGTGGTTCAATCAAAGGAGGGTTTGTATAATGGCTGGTTTAGTTTTAAGTATCGTAGGTTTAGTTCTTGCTGTTGTTGGCAATTTCTTACCTTATAGCTTTGCTTTCTATCTTGTTGGTCTTATTGCAAGTATTGTTGGTCTTGTTCTCAGCGTTAAAGCTGGTAAAGTAAACAAGACTGGTTCTACTACCGCAGGTCTCGTTATCGGTATCATCGGTTTAGTACTTTCTGCAATTTTCTTCTTCAGCTGCGGTCTTTGCCAAATTTGTGTGCTTCTTGGCCTTGCTGCTGTTGCTTAATGAGCAGAACAAAAACATTGTTAACAAAAAAGCGCATCGTTAGATGTGCTTTTTGTTAATTATGGTTAAATTGATAAAAAAATCAAAAGGAAAAAATTTATGATTCCATCACCAAATTCCTTTTTTAATATATTTGGGCACGATTTGCCGTGGTACGGCGTGTTATTTGCCATAGGACTAGGCGTTGGCGGATTTGCTTCTTCTTTCCGCAGTAAAAGGAGAGGTATTGAACGGTTTGATTCTATTTGTTGTGCGGTTTACACCGGTATCGGTGGGTTGGTTGGCGCAAAACTTTTTGCGTGGATGACTTCGTTTGACGTAATTATAGTTTTATTTCAAAGGTTAGACGCTTTAACTGCTATTCAAGGCATAATGCAAGGCGGATTTGTTTTTTACGGTGGTCTAATTGGTGGGTTTATAGGCTTAATTCTTTATTGCAAAGAATTTAAGTTACCTACGATTGACTTTTTAGACGTTTTTGCAGTAAGTGTTCCACTCGGACACGTTTTTGGCAGAATAGGTTGCTTTATGTCGGGGTGCTGTTACGGTATGCCTCACGATGGATTTTTGTCAGTAATTTACTTAGAAGGTATAACTGCCGATGTAAATGCCGTTGGAGTGCCACGTCTTGCCGTTCAACTTATCGAAGCGTTTAGTTTATTAGTGCTTTATATTATACTAGAAACCTGTTTTTATAAGACCAAAAGAAAGGGACTATGCACTTGCCTTTATATAATTGGATATTCTGCAATACGTTTTATACTTGAATATTTTAGGGGCGACCCAGCAAGGGGGTTCTTGCTTGGCATGACCACTTCTCAACTTATCAGTGTTCTTCTTGTTGCGACAATGGTTGTAGTTTTACTATATAACTGGTTTAAGAAAAAGTATGAAAACGGACGGCAAGGGTTTACAGACTCGGTTATGAGTACGGTTATCGGTGGATTAGGGTTTATCTTTTCACTGTTGCTCGTTATTTCGACGTCAAGTTTATCGTACGGTAAGTTCGGTGCAAACGTTGTTTATGTTGTAGGCGTAGCGTCGCTGTTATCTATCACAATTAATAAGGCAATCAAGAATTTTAAGGCGTGCTGTAAACTCAAAAAAGCCAACGAACAGTGCGATAAAAACACGTTTATATTCAGTTCTTGTGGTTTGGCGATTTCAGCAGTTGGACTAATTCTAACAACCGTTTCGATAGTGCTTATAATAGTTGGCGTTGCAACGATAGGACCTATCATAATTTAAAAAATGAAAATTTAAGCATAAAGGGATTCATTTCTCTTTGTGCTTTTTATTTTTTAGGCAGAAAAAGTTGATTTAAGCAAGAAAAAACAAATAAAATGATTGCAATTTTTTTCAATATAGTATATACTTTATGAGTATAATAAAAATGTTTCTTATTTTGGGAGATTATATATGAGAAGAATTTTTACCGCTATATTTGCATTGGTACTTACGTTTACCGTATGCTTATCTACTCTTTTTGGTTGCAACCTTGTAGTTGTCGATACTGAAAAGGATATGAAACAGGTTGTTGCTACAATACAAATAAGCAAGGAACGTGAACCTGACGTTATTTATAAAAAGGACCTAGTAATTTCTTACCTTAACTATTACTATATGTACGAACAGAGTTACGGTTATAGCCGTGCTGAAACTTTTGAAAAGATTGTTGATGACCTTGTTAAGAACAGGGTGTTCGTTCAAAGTGCAATCTTGTATTTTGCAGGCGATGCAGAAACTATCGATTGGGAAGCTAAAAAATATTTAGACGACAAGGAAGTTATGGACGCTAAGTATTCTGCCTACAAGGATATGGATGAACTTATCGAAAGTTTTGAAGAACATAAACACGACGATAAGGTTGGCGATACGATGACTGATAACGTTAGAGTTGTTCCCACGGGCGCAACAAACGACGAAGAAGTTGACAAGGGTGCGTTTATTACCGAAATGGACCAAAACAACTTCAATATCGCTGATAGACGTTCTGCTTTTAATAAGGCAATTAAAGTTCTCCAAAATAACGAACTTTTGGGCGACGGCTACAACGCAGGTGATATTACCACAACCGATTACTACAATCAAACACTTAAAAACTATTACGAATCAGCGCTCATTGAAAACTTTGAACAAGCAATCAGCGGTGAAGCTCGTGCAAAAGTAACGTACGAAAAACTTAATGAAGCTTATAAAGAAATTTACGACAAACAAAAGGCTTGGGAAGTAAACGATTTTATTTCTGCAATTAACGGACTTTCTGCTTCAACCGACCCCGTTTTATATAGCGGTGCAAGTGGTCAAGGCTATGGTTTTGTATATCATATTCTTCTTAAAGCGGACGACGCATTGCTTGAACAAATCGAAGATTGGAAAAAAGATAATCCCAACTATGAAACGAAAGATTTGCAAAAAAAGCGTATGGAAGTGTTTAAGAACATAAAAGTTTCTGACCAACGTACAAGTTGGATAAACGCTGGATATGACTTTAACGGAACTAACTTTACAGGCGATTACACCTTGACTGATGAGTCTTACAGTTTACCATATACAGGAACTGTTGTTGATTTAACACCGAACGCCGAAGCTGATGAAAAGGAATATAGAGCAGAAAAGACAGAAATGACGGTTGATGCTTTCCTTAAAATGATGGAAGAATATCTCTACGGTACTGCTGTAACTGATAACGCAAACCTTGGTGGATATTACTATAAAGCATACAACACTGCTACTGCACTTGACGGCTTTGAAGATAGAGTTAAAGAACTTATGTTTGCTTTCTCAAACGACGACAGTGATACAGCGCTTAACACTTATAAAGGCTACACCATTTCACCCAAGGAAGACACTGAACAGTGGGAAAAAGAATTTGCCGAAGGTGGAAGAAAACTTCTTGACGGAACGCTAGGTGCAAACAGTTATGTTATGGTAGCAACTTCTTACGGCTATCACATAATGTTTATATCTGAAAAGTTTGGTAGCGCTTACGATTATCCTACACTTGATAGTTATCTTGACAAAGAGTATGGCGATAAGGATTGGAAAGCTGAATACACTAAACTACTTGAAACTTACAACGAATATGAAGATACAGATAATTATTTATACAAGTTATTAAACAGCGTTTCTTCAACAGCAGTAAACAATGCGCTTACACAAAAGCAAAATGAAATCGTGAACACTTACGTCAATTCAAAAGATTGCGTCGTGCTTTATGAAGACAGATATGCTGATTTGTTAAAATAATCAAAAAAGGGCAAAACGCAGAGTTTTGCCCTTTATCTTAACTATATGATATTATATTTTGATACAGAAACAACAGGGCTAAAACCTGGGCAAATATGCCAACTTTCATACATAATGCAAACAAAAACGGACGTTAAGGCAAAAAACTTTTTCTTTAACGTTGATTTTGTTGAATACGGTGCATACATGGTGCACGGGTTTTCGGTTGAAAAATTAAAAAACCTTTCGGGCGGGAAAACATTTGCCGACTGTTTTAATGAGATTGAAGAAGATTTTTTATCGGCAGACCTATTGTGTTCACATAATACTGCGTTTGACTTTTCGTTTATGCGTACGGAGTTTGAGCGTTTAGGTAAACCTTTTATAATAAACAACGAATTTTGCACTATGAAAAAGAGCACGCCCGTATGTAAATTATTACGGTCTGACGGTATTACTTATAAATATCCAAAGTTAAACGAACTTTGCAATTATTTTGCAATAAGAAACTCTGATATTGAGCGTGCTTCCGATAAACTTTTCGGTACGGAAGCAAACTTTCACGACGCACGCTTTGATACGACCGCTGTTTACCTTATTGTAAACGAAGGCTTCAAGTGTGAAAAAATTTTTAAGGAGATTGAACCATGTCTATGATTAAAATCGAAGCACACTGTCACTCTAAGGGTGGTAGTGTCTGTGCAGAGTGTACTAACGAACAGATTATTGAAACCTATAAAAGTTTGGGGTATGGCGGTGTTGTTTTAACAAATCACTATTCGATATCAACAATTAAAAATAATTATGCAGGGCTTAGTGACAGTCAACGTGTCGACGCTTTTTTTGCCCTTTATGATAGTTTGAAAGCTTGTGGCGATAAAGAGGGTATAAAAGTATTTTTCGGTATTGAAGTGCGTGTTGTGCCAACTGCAACTGAATATATGATTGTTGGTTTTACAAAACAGTTTTTATATGATAATCCAAATTTGCACTTATTAACCCAAGAACAACTTTTTACTCTTTGCGAAAGGGAAAATGCTTTTATGTGCCAAACGCATCCGTTTAGGGCTGGTGTAAAGTGTGGCAATCCTAAATATATGCACGGTGCAGAATGCTTTAACGGGCATTTCCACCACGTTAATCATAACGCAGTTGCAAATGATTTTTGTGAGAAAAATAATCTAATAAAAATGTACGGCACAGACTTTCACGAAAACGACCAACCCGTAACGTCGTTTATGTATATACCTGACACTATAACCGACAGCGTTCAGTTAGGTCAGTATTTTTTAAGTGGAAAAGCAACGGGTGGTGGCGACGACGTTTATTATGAATTAGAACTGAAAAAATATAGGGAGGCTATGGGCAGATGCAGATAAGTTTTTTAACGGTTTTTACTGCGGTACTTGCACTTGCAGTGCTTGCAGTTCCAGGTTTTTTACTTGCTAAATTTAAAATGTTACCCGAAAGTGCGGGTGGCGTTCTTTCTACTATCGTTTTGTACGGTAGCCAACCTGTTATGGTGTTTATGAGTTTTCAAACCAAGTTTAGACCTGACGTTGCCATTAATATGCTTTACATAGCAATCCTTGCGGTTATAATTCACTTTGCAATGTTTGGTATAATTTCATTGGTAATTCGTAATAAAAGTAAAAGTGCTAAAATTGCTACCGTTAAATATGCAAGTTTATTCAGTAACTGTGGCTATATGGGCTTGCCGTTTTTGGATATAGTTTTCAACGGAAGCGGTGAAATTATTATTTACGCAGCAATCGTAATCGCTATATTTAATATTTTCAACTGGACGCTTGGCGTGTATATGTTGACGGGTGACAAAAAGACCATTTCTTTTAAGAAAGTTCTAGTAAACCCCACAATTTTAGGTATTATCTTGGGTGCACTTTATTTCTTTATCATAGGCAACCCTATCGTAAACTTAACCGTGCCAAACACAACTATTGATAACATAGTTCAAAAGGTTATGGCAAGTGTTGACGTTATAGGTGATTTGGTAACGCCTTTATCGCTTACGGTTATCGGCATACGCCTTGCAAACGTTAAGTTTAAGGCTCTTTTTACGGATAAGTGGGCGTACGTTTCAGTGTTTATGAAACTTGTTGTAATGTCTATTTTAACAATGATTGTAGTGGCATTTTTACCGCTTGAACCGGTCGTAAAATACGTTATGTTCTTTCTTCTTTCAATGCCGTCAGCAACAAGTACAACTATGTTTTCAATTAAGTTTGGTGGCGATGGAGACTCAGCGTCGGTATTCGTTCTTCTATCCACAATTTTGTCAATTTTAACAATACCGCTAATGTTCTTACTTATGAACGCAATAGTGCCTATTTAGTACATATTAACAATAAAAGAAAAAGTCCCACTTTCGTGGGACTTTTTGTGTTGTAAGTATATTTGATAGATGGATTCGGCGCCTGTGCGCCCATACCCGATAAACAGTGGGTGACCACTGTTTACCTTATGGGAAATTGCAAGCAATTTTCTCCTTAATTCGAATCCATCAATTACATACAACAAAAAAACCTAACCCAAAATAATCGATTTGGATTAGGTTTATTTGGCAGGGGTAGATGGATTCGAACCACCGAAGTGACGGAGTCAGAGTCCGTTGCCTTACCGCTTGGCGATACCCCTATTTAATTTCTAATGTATTGTACCAAAATGGCAAAAAATTTACAAGCATTTTTAAGGTCGTTTTGAATATTTTTATATTTTTTATTTTGCCCTTATTTGTTTTTTTTAAAATATATATGTAATTTTTATTAATTTTATCATTTTTTAGATTGATAGTTAAGTGTTTATATGGTATACTATTGCTATAAATATCGTTTAAAATATTGAGGTGTTTTATGAACAAATCACAAGTCCTTTCATTAAACGGCGATTGGTATATGCAATACGTTGGCGTAGAATCATATAGTTTAGATGTTTTGCCTGAAATTAAAGATGGTTACGTTATTGCAGATGCAGTTCCGGGATATTGGGAAGATATGATGGATAAATTCCGTGAATATCCTATGCATAGAGAATTAAATTATAATCCAGCATATTCGTTGCAACGTTATCCGCAAACGGGTTACGTTCCTGATATGTATTTGCCTAATGTTTTGGGTACTTTTTTATATAATCGCACTGTAAACGTTAATAAAGCAGAACTTTTGGGTGAAGTTGAACTTTTTATCGGTGGCGCACAAAACACTGTGTCGGCTTGGATTAACGGCAAATTTTTAGGTAAACACGAAGGCTATTC
>JAGASB010000272.1 GCA_017621955.1 Clostridia bacterium
TTCTTAAAAAATTTACACCTTTTACTTAAAAGGGTTAATTCTAAGCAAAACCGCACCCCCATAAGTTAAAAATATTTTGCTTCCCATATAAAAGGGCTTTTTTTACTCAAAAGTAAACCCCATTAAACCTAAAAATATTTTTACCCCTTCACTTAAAAGGGCGATTTTTAGGCAAAAGTTAAGGTTAAAACTAAAAATTCTTTTTATTAAACCTTTCCACTATGGTATTGGTATAAAAAAATTCTTTTTGGTCGGAAACTTTTTTATAAACGTCCTTCACTTATCCAAGGACAGAAAAAAGGAAAAGTACACGGTTTGCGTTAAAATTCCTTTCCACACTTAACCAAGGACACTTTTTTTGAAAACGCGGCGGTTTTTGATAGAAAATTTTACTCTCTATATAAAAGGGCGATTTTAAGACAAAACGTGGCGGTCTATCTTGTAAAAAATTTATCCCCTCAAATGGTAGCCATCGAAAACGGCAAAAATATGCCATTTTTGAAAAAAATTTTTCCTTTCACTATATATCCCTTACTTTTTTAACGAAAAACAACCCTCTACTTTTAAATGCTGAAAAATTTTCCTTTTTATAACCACGCTCTACTATATATCCCTGACTTTTTTTGCGTTTTGCAACCCCTTCACTATTCTATTGCACAATTTTTTAGCGAGTGGTCCACAAAGTAGGTAAAAATTTCTCTCCATATATCCAAGGACACGAAAATTAAAAATACAACCCCGTTGAAGGATAAAAGCACAAAAAGCCGCCCAAATTGGACAGCTTTTAACACATTGTTTATTAAAAAAAACGGCTCCTTTTAATAGAGCCGTTTTTTATTATTTATCTTTTATATTTCCTTTTGCGACGTTTCTTTCAACCAAACTTTTTGCAAATTCCCATATTTCTTCTGAACCTAATTGAGAAGATTTTTGTCTATTCAACACTTGTGATTTATTCACATTGTGCGCTCTCCAATCCGCACCATTGTTACTATCATTTAGGAGAATAGGCTGTAAATTATGCTCTTGGGAAAGGTTATCCTTTTTAATTCACGCAAAGCCTCGTCGCGCGTCATATACATCTTATCCGTCCTTTCATCTATAAAAGCGTTCAGACGAACGTGCATACGGTCTATCACTGCTTTCTCAATTTTTCCCTTGTGGCGGTACTCCAACTCTCTTTTTCTGTACTTGCACTTCGGCTCTTTCTCTGCGAACCAAAAATGTATATCGGGTGATTGATAAACGCCGCATAAATGCGCCAATCTGCCGCGCTGTTCTTCTCGTAGTGGCGCAGCACGAGGATCAATACGTTTTCATTCGTCAGCCATTTAGTAACCTGCCGATCTCGCTCTGCCTTTATATCCGTTATTTGCTCATAAAGGACTTCCCGTTCCTGTTCATCCGCTGTCCGTATCGACAAATACAAGCGATTGATTGCCGCCTTGCTCTCGTCTATGATTTGTACGATTTTATCTTTATGTCTGTATTCCGTAGCGTTCCCTGAACCCACATCATACGCTAAACTTGACGAAATCGGGAGATAGTCACCGTATTGCTCTCTGCCTTTTCGGAAATGCACTTTATTCACAAGCGCATACAGATCATCCATCGCCGTATGATAAAAGGCGTGCTGTTTACTTCTACTCTCGTCAATCTCTGCAAAGAAATTCGGAGAAGGACGCTGATACTTCTTCCGCAACATGGTAAGTTCCTTGCTTACGGAAATATTTTCAAAGCTGCGTTTTGCCTTGTCGATCTCCAATCCCGAAAGAACCGCAAGCTTGCAGATGTCCTCGTAAATTGAGAGTATCTTTCCCTTCTCTGCGCTCTTATGTAGTTCATCCCACAAAATACTGTTGAGCTTTTGCGACAGGTTGACGATTTCCCCGATCTTATTGACGCTTGTATCATGGTCGAGTTTAGAGAGCGTCTGTTCCGTCTTTTCCTCTGCTTTGATGTTGCCCACGGGAACTTTGAAAAAATCCTTATATCGCGCGGCCGCGTTTACCAACAGCTTGTCATCCGTTATCAGCATCGTATCCGAATCATAATCACAGCCGTTGAGCCGCTGCTGGATATTTTCTCCGATAGAATTTACACAGACAATGTTTTCGCCTAGGTCAAAGTAATCCCATATCCCACCGCTGAGAGCGTTTTCCACACAATATAAGTTTCCCATCGTGATATGCGGAGAACGCGCGCACAGCAATTTCGTCCCATTTCCAAAGCGTTCACAGCGGATCTGCCCGGGCTTTAATTCGCTTGTAAAGTCTTCGCTCGCAAGATACTTTAAAAGTTCCGTGCCGTTTCCGAAAAGAGTGGCATTCGTACCGTTTAACAAAATATGCCCGCGCTTTAACCGCTCCTTTAAACTGCGCACGACGTCGTCACGAAAATTGGCATACAGTTCCGTTTCATCGAAATGCGGATATTGGTGCATGAGCGTAAAGATAACATCCGCACGTTCCGCAAGTCCGTCACAGTATCTATTCTTCCCAAAATGGTATAGGCTTTTATTTTTGTAATGCTGCAAAACTTTTGCTTTCCTGTTGTAATATCCGTCTGTTTCCAGTTCAAAATAGTTCCTCCTCTCTAATACTGATTTTATCAATGATATTGCGCAA
>JAGASB010000004.1 GCA_017621955.1 Clostridia bacterium
ATAAAGTCATAAGAATTTCTTGCAAAACGTGACACGCTTTTAGTTATGATTAAATCCATTTTTCCAGCTTTAGCGTCAGCAATCATTTCATTAAAGGCTTTTCTTCCGTCTGTAGTTGTTCCACTAATACCTTCGTCAGCGTATATTCTATATAAAGTCCAGTTCGGATGCTTATTAACAAAATCTTCATAATACATTTTTTGTAATTCAAAAGACGTTGTTTGTTTTACATCATCAGTTGAAACACGAACGTAAATACCAACCCTTTGATTAACGTCATTATCATAATAATCAGTTTCTTTCTCGGCTGGAATGTATTCATAGTTATCAGGGTCTATGTCAACTCTCATTCTTGCCCGTGTTTCGGCTTTTTCTTTTGCTTTTCTGTTTCTTCTTTCTAAACGTCTATTCATTCTATTAGTCCTTTAATGTCTTCATCATCAGGTAACATTTTCCAGTCTGGAGAAGGGAAAAAATTATTTCTATCTTTTCCATCATCTCTGTAGTATGAAGCAAGAGTGAATATATCTTCTGAAATAAAATACATTCCAACGGGGTGTTTAAGACTTGCAAAATATCTAGCCAAGAAAGTCAATTCCATCATATCACTTGATACACTTGACACTTTACGGGTAATTATTAAATCTACTTTCCCGTTTTGACAATCTTCAAGTAAGCGACACCATTCTGGAGCTTTTTCCATAGCAGGCGCTTTAGCACCTGTATCTACGTAAAAGCCCTTAAATTCCCACTGTGGATAACTTTCTATTCTATCTAACATATCTTGCTTTTCTACATCTAGATAGTTTTCGTGTTTGGTTTGATTAAAATATCTAATGTAAACAGCCACCTTAAAGGGATGATTTTCGTTTGGATATTCTCTATTTAATGTTTGCAACCAAGCCTTATGGTCAGCGATTTTTTGTTCCAGTGTCGTTTTTTTAGATTGAACAAAGGGTTTTAATCCTGAAAAGTTAGTTTTTATTAAATCGTTTTTTTCTTCCATAATATTTCCTATTTTTTACAGTAAAAGACATTATGGATTTATTATAGAAGTAATCATTATAAAATAAAATATACTGCGGGTTAATTTATTAACCGTGAGTTTAATAATTAGAAAAAAATTATAAAAAAAGAGTGGGATTTGAACCCACTCATTTGTTTTTGTGTTGAAAATTTAGTTGTTTGTTCGCCAAGTTTTCTTGATATTGGTTATTAGTTGAATAATGTTTTCCATTTCTTCAGGCTTGCAATCGGCGAATAGATAGGAAAGGTCTTTTTGATAAAGTGCATTTACTGACGGAACGTCGGCACGCAATATTTCATCTGCTGATATTTTTAAGACTTCTATAATGCGAATAAAAGTTGAAATACGAAAATCCTTTTTGCCTAGTTCTATATCGCTAATATTTGCTACTGCTACGGAAGATTCAAAAGCAAGGTCTTCTTGGCTCATACCACGTTCAGTTCTTGCAGCTCTTATTCTTTGTCCTATTTGTTTCAAATCTATATTTCTTTTATCGCTCATAGACGTAATGCTCCGTTTTCTCGTTATGACTTATACATTATGTTATCACTTATTGACTATGTAGCACCATAACTGATTAACGAACATATCGCTTATTAGTTATAATAAATGTGGAATTTTTTTAAGGAGATGTTTATATGCTTATATCTTATAAAACAATCGGACAAAGGATTAAGGAACGTAGAAAACATTTAGGGCTTTCGCAAATTGACCTTTCTGTGGATGCGAATATATCAACTTCATATTTATGTAATGTTGAATTAGGCAATAAATGTGTTAGTTTAGAGATTTTAATTCGTATTGCTAATGCTTTATCTACCACAACAGATATTTTGTTGTCTGACTGTTTAACTTGCCATATCAAAGTAAGTTCTAGCGAAATAAATACAATTCTTGAAGATTGTTCATTGTTTGAAAGTAGAGTTATTATTGATACAATAAAGGAACTTAAAAAATCCTTGCGAACAAATTCATTTACAAGAAATACATACAATATATAAATTATAGAAATTAAGATTTTATTTAACAATAAACTGCTGGTTAATTTTTTAACTAGGAGTATTTTTTCTATACTCTTTTTTGCTTGCGTATATATTTTCTGTTTTTGCGTATATATTTTTGACAAAGTTGAAACAACAAAGGGTTTATATGGTATAATGTGCAAAATTTTTAGGGGGTTAAGTAATGAGTAAGTTGTATGCTTTTATTTTGCCCGATTATGCAACAGTTTCATTTGTTTCGTCAAGTAAATTATATTTTGGCACTCTTGATGACTTTCAAAATTTACTTGCGTCAGAAGATAATAAATCGTATAAAGAACCTTTTGAAAGGTTAAAAGCTGGAGAGAAAAACATTTATATAGATGTTTTATACTGGAAAGAACGATTTGGGGAGCAAGCGCAAATATTAGAAGAAAAGTCTTTTGAATTAAGTGAAGGTATATATAATCATATAAATATATATAGTTTTCCTTATGACGTTGCATATAACAAGCTGATTTTAACTAAATACCTTATTAGATTTAAGCGTAGTTATTATATTGCCTATAGGGTTAAAATATATTCACCACTTATAGAAAAGGATGAAATGTATTTGTCTGGGCGTTTTTGGGGCTTTCCTGAAATGATTAAAGTAATAAGACAATCTGAAAATAAGAATGATTTTATGTTAGAAAACACCCTTCTTGAAATTTCTAAAAACTATAAGCAAAAAGAAAAGGCTTTTGAAGCCTTTTGTAATGATAGTGAAATTGATTTAAGAAGTTTTTTTAACGATATATTTGGAGATGGCTAATGAAAAAGAGAATAATAAGAAAACTATATACTTTGGAAAACTATGTGTTTAGAAACGGAAAAATTTGTTGTATAGAGAATGATGATGGAACATTATTTTATGAACGCTATAAAACTAAAATACTACCTGAAGATTTACCAGAGTGGTATATTTATGGAAGATTTTATAAACGTTTCGGGTTTTTGTCAACTAAAGGCATAAAAGATATGGTTTACGTTCCAAATTTATGGATAAATCATTTTTTAAGAGATGATTTCTTGTTAATATCTTATAGTGGTAAGATAAAAATAATAAATGACAATGCAAGGTGCTATTTTGATAAATATGATGGCTATGATTACCAAATTCACGGTCCTGAAATATTAGATATTCTTAAAGGGGCGAAAATCTATTCTGATTATGACATTGAGCCTATTATAGACCAAATAAAAGCAAAGAAGAAAATTTTACAAGAGAAGCACCCAGAAGAATTTGGGGCTGAAAAATGGGATTTTGATATTGATGCTTATATGCAAGAAGAGTTAGATACTGTTAGAAAAAGGGGTAAAATATGAACAATAAACAAGTCGAAACTCTAACTTCTTTACCAAGAAAATATAAATTCGGTAATTATATTTTTAATGTTAAAAGAGAGTTTGCCGAATGTGGTAGCACAATTCTTGAACAAACTGTAACAATGTTGTTAGATGAAATGGAAAAAAGGAAGGAAAATAACAATGGTAATGGAACAAAATAGAAAAGAAGCAAGAGAGTTGATTGAATATATAATAAAGTGCAATGTAAATCGTAAATGCAAAGATACTTTTGATGGGCTTGTAGAAGAATATAGAAAAGAATTTTCGCAACTTATACTTGCAAAAATAGTTTCCTTAATTTTATATGAAGAAGTTTATGTTCCTTATAGGCAAGAATTTTTTAATAAGAAAATGCTTTGGGAAGTAGAACGATATGAGATTTTTGGTAAACAAGTTCAATTCTTTTATAATAATATAGATAAAATATCCAAGCAGGAAGCAATGCGTTGTTGTTGGTTTCATTCAGATGGCAAATCTGTCTTCGGGGACTGCTACTATACGGAGCGAACTGATTACATAGTCTTAAATAAAGAAAGTGATTTTGTCGTTTTGTATGTTCCCAACACTATGAAAATATATGAAATTGTGAAAAAGTTGATAAATAATAATGGGAAACATGAAGAACAAGATGTTGAGATTTTAGCAGAGATTTTATCATCAGAAAGATTATTTGGGGAATATAAACATTATATTGATGAAACAACAGGAAAAACATATTTTGGTTTTCCGTTTGCAATATCAAATAAAAAAAGAAGTTCGATTGATTTTGTTGACAAGAAACTAGGCGTTGTATGTATTCCTGATGATGAATATAGACGATTAAAAACGATAGATTAAACAAAATAAAATTATTTTACTATCTTAATGTTCAAGATTTTTTAGGGGAAACAATATGAAAAAAATTCCTACTTTATTTCAAAGAGAGTATTTGAATCACGAAGTTGTTAAAGTTTTAGACATTGTTACTGAAGGGTGTGAATGGGTTTTAGCAGGCGAAGGCACGGCAACGTTAAAACATGATGGGTCTTGCTGTTGTATAATAAATGGTGAATTATATAAAAGGTATGATGCTAAAAATGGTAAGCCCGTTCCCGAAAAAGCGATTCCGTGTCAAGATAAACCAGATGCTATTACAGGTCATTTTCCTTGTTGGATAAAGTGTTCACCAGAAAACAAAAGTGATGTTTGGTTTATAAGAGCATTTGAGAATAGCAAGACGATTTATGATGTTGTTGACGGAACTTATGAAGCAATCGGTATTCATTTTCAAGGAAACCCCTATCATCTTGGTGATGATGTTTTAATTAAACACGGAAACGATATTATAGATTTGCCAGATAGAAGTTATAATGCAATTAAAGAATATTTACAAAATCATCTTATTGAAGGAATAGTATTTTGGAAAGATGGTGAACCACGTTGCAAAATTAAACGAACAGACTTCGGGTTTAGTTGGAATGCTAAAAAATAGTTAATTGAAAATTTAGAATTTAGAGAAAAAATATGAATAAAATTATACTTTTATTCAATAGCAAAATTTCCCTAAATAGTAGTGATTTTGGGGCGACCTTCGCACCTTAAAAAAGTGACGAATTTGTAACGAATTTGTAACAAATTTCTGCAAAAAAAATTCAAATATCATATAAATATCGCTTTTCATTTTTAATCCCGTTTAGAACGCAAAAATGCGAAAATGAGCCGTTTTTATTGATTTTTCGTTAAAAACCAGCCATTTTTAACGATTTTTAGCAATGATTATAAAGGTCTAAAAATGGCAATTTTTTGACGCTACGGAACCGAAGGTTAGGCGTTCGAGCCGCTTATGGTGCGCCATTTTTTTGCCCAAAACGGTATGTTTTGGGCTATTTTTTACCCATTTTTAGAATTATACCTATCTTAATTTCGCTGTTCTAACCTCGTGGGTTAGAACAAAATGTATCTTTTTTTATAGTATTA
>JAGASB010000273.1 GCA_017621955.1 Clostridia bacterium
AATTAAATAAATCACCAATCGTCTTTTGGCGTTAATTTTATATCATCATAATATTCAAAATAACGCTCTTTGTCAGATTTTGCACGCTCCTCCATCCATTCTTCCGGATATGCGGCATCTTCTTCTTTGTTGTCGGCTTCACGCATTAAGTCGTAAAGTGTTTTTTGATACTTTGGCATAACTCACCTTTCTTGCAAGCATTACAGTTTGCACAGCTTTTTGATTTCATACACTTTATACAAAAAGCGCAAACTGTTATAATTATTATACCAATAATTAAACTTAAAATCAAGCCTATTGAGCTTTGAAGTAAAATTCCTAAAACATTTATAATAAACGCTACTGTATAAGCCGTTATAAAATGAAATAACAGCATGCCTATAAGCCACTTATTGCTCACAAGCTCACGCTTTGCCGTTATAATACTTGCCATACACGGCGGAGATAGCAGCACGAACGCCATAAACGCATATACCGAAAACGCACTGCTAAATAACATGGTTGGGTCAGTACAAATTAAACTAATTGTTTCAACAACTGCTTCCTTTGCAAATATTCCCGATAAAACGGAAACGCTTGCTTGCCAACTTCCAAAACCAAGCGGTATAAAAAGGTATCTTAGAGTGTTTCCTATTAAATATAAGAAACTTTGCTCAACTTTACCGTTTGTATATCCGCCTATTCCCACGTTTTCAAGTATCCACAACGCAACTGAAACTAAAAAAACTATTGTTCCTGCTTTTACCGTAAAATCCTTAAATTTTTCCCAAAGCACAAAGACAACGTCTTTTATAGACGGCGCACGCAGAGTAGGTATTTCTAAAATAAAACTTCCACTACCCACCTTAAATGCATTAAACCGCTTTAACAACGCCCCAAACAAAACGGTGCACGTTATTGATAAAAAATACGCCGATGTTGCCACCAAGGCGCTTCCGCCAAAAAACACAGACGCAAACCATCCGAAAACGGCAGTTTTTGCCCCACAAGGCATAAACGGGGATAAAAATACCGTCATTCTTCGTTCACTAATATTTTCTATCGTGCGTGTCGACATTAATCCCGTTACAGTACAGCCACAAGACACCGTAAGTGGTATTATAGACTTTCCACTAAGACCAAAACTTTTAAATATCCTATCTAATAAGAATGCTATTCTTGACGCATATCCACTTTCTTCAATTACAGCAAGTAGTGCAAAAAGTATCATAATTTGTGGTAAAAATGAAGATACCGTGCCTACACCTTTAATTATCGCATCGCATACTAGGTTTATTAAAAAACTAGGTACGCCATAAATCGAAAGATAATAATCAACTTGATTTGTAATATCGTTAAAAACTGTTGCAACGTGTGAACCGAAAAAGCCACCTATCTTTGACGACAAAAAATAAATTAGCGTTATAACGCAAAAAAATATCGGCAACCCCAACATTCTATGCAACAATATATTATCTGCTTTTTGCGTAAATTTTTCAGACCGTGTTTGTTTTTTTGTTACAATCTCACTTATATTTTGTTCAATAAACGAATAAATTTGTTTATAATCATTAAACGCTTTTTCTATTCGAATAGGTTTATTTGCTTCTTTTGCAAGTTCTATTAGTTTAGATATGTTAATATTTTTTAGTGCAGAAATTCTAACTGCCGGCACACCTAAAAGTTTTGATAAAACGTTTTCGTTTAACTTAACGTTGTTTTTTTCAAGTTCGTCCGCCATATTAATTGCAATTATAGTTGGGATATTTAGTCTTGAAAGTTCGCACGTTAAATATAAATTTCGTTCTAGATTTGTACCGTCAACAATGTTTATAACCACATCAGGTGGTGTGTTTTTCAAATAGTCTAAAACAACGCTTTCGTCCTTTGAAAACGTATTTAAAGAATATAATCCTGGTAAGTCAATAATTTTTATTGACTTGTCCTTTTTATAAACGCCTTCTTTACTTTCTGTTGTAACGCCCGTCCAATTACCTGTTTTTTGATACGTCCCCGTAAGAGTATTAAAAAGTGTAGTTTTTCCACAGTTAGGATTACCGATTAATGCAATACTTTTAATCTTCATAAACATCTATTTTATCCGCTTCATTTTTTCTTATCGCAAGATAGAAATCTCTTACTTTAATTTCAATAGGGTCATTAAAAGGCGATAATCTTATAACAGTAACAACCGTCCCCTCTGTAACCCCCATATATGCAAGACGTGATTTGGTTTTTGCATCGCATCTTATGTGTTTTATTTTTGCACTTTGACCTATTCTTAACTGCGATAATATCATATTAATTAATATTCTTAAACAGTTGATTTTATGTGCTAAATTATAATAATTATATTACACAAAAACAATTAATTATGATAGAATGTATTTATTATGGAAGCATTGCTTAATATATTAAAAAACGTGTTGATTTTTATTGCCTTAGCAATGCCGGGTTACGTTCTCGTAAAAACAAAACTTTTAAAAACGGCAGAGTCAGGTGCACTTTCAAAACTTTTAACTTACGTTGGTATGCCGTTCTTGATATTATCAAGCACTATTAACATTGAATTTACGGCTGAATTTACACTTACTACCGTTATAACTGCACTTGTAGGCATAATTATTACTGTTTTAATCGTTTTATTATCCGCACCGATAACGACAAGAAATAAGAATAAAGACGACGTAAAATCAAGCAAAATGCGTGGAATAATGCGCTTTGCAATGGCATTTTCTAACAATGGATTTTTAGGTATCCCCTTAGCAATGGCGGTATTCCCCGATAAGCCGTTGGTAGTGTCAATAGTTGTAATCTTAAACATAATTACTAATATTGGAATTTACACTTTGGGTATATATCTTATTTCTGGTGATAAGAGTATGATGAGCGCAAAAAAAGCCCTTTTTAATCCTGTACTGATTGCTTTTATATTAGGCTTAATCTTAAATCTTATAGGCGCAAATAAAGTTATACCCGAAATAGCAGAATATTCGGCGCATCTAAAAAATATAGTTACCCCCGTTTCTATGATTATTTTAGGAATGAAAATGGCTGATATTAAACTTAGTTCGATATTTACTTCTGTATCAAACTATTACGTTTCAGCAATAAAACTTATAGCACTACCCATTATCGCTACTGCAATAGCATTTGCTTTAACAAAAATATTCAATATTTCAACAGACTTAGTTTTAGCATTCTTTGTGGCATTCGCAATGCCTACCGCAGGACTCGCTTCAACCCTTGCCGATAATTATGGTGGCGATACTGAAAACGCTGTTATTTATACGCTTGGAACAACGGTGCTATCAATAATAACTATTCCACTTTTATATATGCTTGTTACGTTGATTGTTTAATTGCATTTAAAATTCAAAAACCCACTGATTAGTGGCGTAGCGATAGAGATTATTGCTACGCCACTAATCAGTGGGTTTTACGTTGTCTTAAATTAGTCAACTAATTCGATGAGTGCAACTTCTGCTGCGTCACCTTTACGAAGTCCAAGCTTGTAAATTCTTGTATATCCGCCACCTTGACCCTTTTCTTCCTTACGGTTAGCGTACTTAGGTGCGTATTCGTCAAAAATCTTTTCAATAAGAGGATACTTTATAGCCTTAGTTCTCTTTTTGAAGTCAGCTTTGCTTTCTTTGAAGCCCTTAACTTCTTGAATGTCGTTTACTAATGACATAATTTTTCTTCTTGCATTGAGCTTTTTAACGCCGTCTTTTACAAGAGTTTTTGTGCTTTCTTTACCCTTTGCATCAACAACCTTAACTTCCGTTTCAACGGTATCAGCGTAGGTGTTGACAGCAAGCGTAATAATTTTTGACACATATGCTGCAACTTCTTTTGCTCTGGCAACGGTAGTTTCAATCTTGCCGTGCCACAAAAGTGCAGATGCTTGATTTTTGATAAGTGCTATTCTCTGCGTAGCGTTTACGCCTAATTTTCTTTCCATTGTTTAGTCCTCCTTGTCCTGTAACTTCAAGCCGTAGCTTTCAAGTTTATAAATAACTTCGTCGAGCGATTTTTTGCCCAAGTTACGGACTTTAAGCATATCGTCTTCGGTTTTCTTTGTTAAATCTTCAACGGTGTGAATATTCGCTCTCTTTAAGCAGTTGTATGAACGTACTGATAAATCCATTTCTTCAATGGTCATTTCAAGTATCTTCAACTGTTTGTCAATTTCCGGCGGAACAAGGATTCCTATGTTGCCAAGTTCTGATAAAGAAACGAACATTCTAATGTGTTCTTCCATAATTTTTGCAGCAAGACTAACGATATCTTTACCAGAGAATGCTCCGTTCGTCCAAACTTCAAGCGTAAGTTTGTCAAAGTCAACGCTTTGACCAACACGTGTTGCTGTTACGTTGTAGCTTACCTTTTTAACGGGTGTATAGATACTGTCGATTGCAATGTTGTCTATAATGTCCGTTTTGTGTTCGTCAGCGCCTTGATAACCACGACCTCTGCCAACGGTAAGTTCCATATCAATCTTGCCACCTTCATCGATGGTGCAAATGTATTGGTCGGGATTTAATATTTCCATATCAGCTTCACAAGTAATGTCGCCAGCTTTAACAACGGCAGGACCTTCTTTTACAAGCTTAACGGTCTTTTTATAATCCTTGTCCATACAAGTAGATTTTATTGCCACACACTTCAAGTTCAAGATGATTTCGGTTACGTCCTCTTTAACCATCGGAACAGCCGAAAATTCGTGTTTAATGCCTAATTCTTCTGCAAACTTAATGTTTTGAATAGCAACACCTGGAAGTGCGGATAACAAAATTCTTCTTAAAGCGTTACCAAGCGTTAAGCCAAAACCTTTTTCTAACGGTTCAACTACAACTTTTGCGTAACTTCTGTCTTCACTTTCTTCCACTGCTATTTTCGGCATTTCAATTTCCATCATAAGAAAATTACCTCCTAAAAAATAGTTTCGATATAGATTATTGCGGGAATTCTTGTCAAAGCGTGGAAAACCTTAACTTTCCCCCCGCAAAAATCCATCGAAAATTTATAAATTTTATTTTTTTTTAATTATTTAGAATACAATTCGACAATCATGTGTTCAGCGATTTGAACGTCAACGTCTTCTCTTACAGGAAGAGCTAAAATCTTACCGGTAAGTGTTTCGGGATTGAATTCTAACCACTTAGGCATATTGCCAACCTTCATCTGCTTAATTTCAGAGAAGTATTTGTTTTCTTTCTTGGTTTCTTTAACAGCGATTACGTCACCAACTTTTACCATGTAAGAAGCGATATTTACGTTTCTTCCGTTTACGGTAAAGTGTGCGTGAGTTACAAGCTGACGTGCTTGTGACCTTGACGAACCGATACCCATTCTGAAAATAACGTTATCAAGTCTTCTTTCCA
>JAGASB010000274.1 GCA_017621955.1 Clostridia bacterium
AACACCAGCCAGAGCCGGCAAAGGGGGTGAACTAATTGCTGTCAAAAGAAGATTTGAAGTTTTTTGAATCGTGTATTTCCGAACTTAAAGACAATAAAAACGTTTATCGCACAGATGAATATATTGTCGTTCAGAATATTTGCTTTACGCATAATCAAATTAACCAGACCTTGACGTTAAGCCACGATATCTACTTTAAGAGATGCCACGAAATTGACAAAATTTATAATAAATATTTCTCTGTCAATGGCGACGTTTACGAAGGTGAACGAATTACAGTAAAAATGCACGTTCGGCGATATCCTTTCGGCATTTAACCCTATAGTGAAAGTTCCTATATCTTATGTCTGCACCATTAAGGTTTTCACACCCTAATAAATAATCATAGTTCGTAGTGAACAACATTTTCCGATTTAATGCGATTCGATTAAGGTGGCCGCCTACGCATTATCGCCTGAAACGTAGTGTTTCGTAAAGTCACGCTAACTACTGATTAAAAACAACAATTTAATAGCCGAAAAGTAAAGGCTTAAACCCTTGAAAAATGTAGGCGCACACTGAACTATCGGTATAACGGGTAAACAAATAAAATTTTAAGGAGATTTAATTATGGCAAACGCTAATAGTCAAAGACGCTGGACTGTTCCTACCAAGCGTGCAAAAGGTTACGCTGAAGACAGAAAAGCAAAAGTAAAAACTTATGGACCAAAGGCTGGTGAAGAACTTTCTGACTACCAACTCGGTTTAAGGTCTGGATATTTACAGTGTCAATCTGACCACGCAGGTATGTATAAATACAAGAAGGCACTTAACGAAGGGAAAACTAAAGCAGAAGCAAAGAAGATTTCTCGCACTCGTGGTAAAAAGTAATAATTAAAAATTTATAAGGAGATTAAAAAAATTATGGTAAAGAAAAATGTGATTTTTGTAGAAAGAGAAGCTTATGAGAAGAACGGAAACACTTATTTTGGGTATTTCATTAAAGGTATTGTTAGGGGTAAAGACGTAAAAGTTCTTATTTCGCCCCCTGATATTGGTGGCTACACCGTTCTTGATATTGTCTTCGGAAACGAAAACAAAGCCGAACTTGTCGTAACCCCTTACGAAATGAAAGATGCTGGTGGCAACGTTATTTCTGGCAATACGTATTCGGTAAGGTCAACCGACGAAAACGGTGAGATTTACGAATGTTCAATTAAACCTTTCCGTAAATCGGACAAATCGTTACTTAATATGATTTTGAGATAATCATATCACGACTACGACTTATGGAATTTTCTATAGGTCGTAGTCAAATTTTTTATAAGGAGAATTAAAATGAAAACATTTATTTTAAGAAACAAAAAGTTGCTTATTGGTTGTTTTTCAATTCTTTTAGCAATGTTGACTATGTTATGTTTTTTGCCTAAAAACGTAGCAAAAGCAAGTGCGGATACCGGAAATTCTGAATTAAAAAACAACATAGATTCGGTTACATTTATTGGGTTTAATAAAGCAGAAACTGAAGAATTAAATAAAATGGTTTTCGCTAACTACTTCTTTCCAGAAGGTGTTATGAATGAAAATTATACTTATGGTGTTTTTA
>JAGASB010000275.1 GCA_017621955.1 Clostridia bacterium
ACGGCATCGCCCGAAGCAACGGGAAGATATTCAGTTATAAAAGAATTTTCAACGTCGGTAAAAGCAGACGAAGAACTTTCTTTTGAAAAAGAGCAGGTCATAAAAGGCTCCTTATAAAAATGATAAAAAACCGAAAATCGCTTGCATTGGTTTTAATAATATTATATAATATAATAACAAGTAATAAGTAATATGGAAAAGTATTCGCAACTTTTGCAAATGCGATTAACACACATTATAAACTAAACTTAGACAAAAATCAACTTTTTTTATTAATAAACCCACAAAAATTGCCCTTTCTTGAAAAGAAAATAAAAGAGGTATTTATGGCAGGAAACATTTTAACCCCAAACACAATCTGGAACAATTTCAAAATTGAAGGTGAAATTGCTTTTGAAAGAGTTAATGAAAAGATATCGGGCGATATTCATTTGACCGAAATGTATTTAGACGGAAGAAAACTTTCGGATGGCACGGTCAAAATTTTCGGCGTGCTTGCTAAAAACGTGCAGGTATCAATCGGCCCCGCAATTTTATTATTGCAAGACTTAAATAGTGGGGTTAATGAAAATTTAATTATAGACCTTGCAAAGCGTGGTTATACAGTATTATCAGTTGACCTTGCGGGGTATAATCAAAACAAAGAAAATTTTACGGTGTATCCTGATAGTATTGAATACGCTCATTATGAAAATTCTAAGGACAATCTTTACACCGTTGAAAAGAACGCATCACGCACTTGTTGGTATGAGTGGGACGTTGTTGCACGTTATGCGCTTAAATATTTAAGCGATTTACCGTACGTTTCAAAAGTTGGTGGGCTTGGGATAGGTGAGTCGGCAACTGTTATGTGGCACGTTGCAGGCACGGATAGATTGCTTGATTGCGCTGTGTTTGCAATGAACGCAGGCTGGGCAGGTTATCGTGGGATATTGAAGTTTTCGGGCGAAAAAGAACCGCAGTTTACTGACAATATGTATAAGTTCATTGCAGGGATTGACGCTCAATCTTACGCAATGCACGTTAAATGTCCCACGTTACTTTTAGGCGCAACAAACAGCGATAAATACGATTTAGATAGACTATCCGACACCGTTTCAAGAATAGACGAAAACTGTTACGGTGCAGTAAACTACTCAATAGGCTATATGCACAGGGTAAGTGGTACGGCATATCGCACAGCGTTAATATTTTTTGAAGAATTTTTAATGCGCTGTCCAGAAGTAACTTCACTTCCGCAAACCGTTGACATAAAGTGTGATATTATTGACGGCAAAATCGTTGTTGAAGCAAGTGCAAATACAGACGATATAAAAGACTTTTTCTTATTCGTTGCCGAACAGCAAGTAACCCCTTCGGTACGCTGTTGGCAAAAAATAAACGGCAAGAAGCAAGCGGACGGGAAATATATATTTAACTATTCACCTTATCCAACTTCGGGAATAGTGGTTATGTTCGCACAAGCGTACTATAAAAACGGCTACGTCGTAGGTTCCAACGTCATCGCAAAGCGATTTAAGGAAGATGAAGTTTCGCCCGTGCATAAGACTAACATAATTTACAGTTCACGTTTTGCAAATTCTGAAAGTATTTTTTCGGGTGCAAAGCAAAGCGATGCAAATTCTGACACCGTAAACATAACTGACGGTAGACGAATAGTCGTTAAAAAAGGTCCTATGGGCATTTCTGGCGTAACTTGTGAATGGGGACTTTTAAGTTTTAACGTGGGTACGCTTAGGTTTAAACCGGGCGAAGACTCAATGCTTATGTTCGACGTTTACACTAAAAAACAAAGCACGCTAACGGTTAAACTAATAGCCGATTACTTTGGCTCAAAAACTGAATATTTGGTGCGTGTCAACGTGTTCGGTGGGGACGTTTGGCATAACGTTCAACTTGAAAAGAATAGATTCAAAACGGCAGAGGGAATGGTGCTTAAAAGTTACGAAAAGATTGACGCTATTGAGTTTAGCGTTGACGAAGGCGAATTTTTGCTTAACAATGCGCTGTGGGTTTAACCGTTGCTTATAAAGGAATAATATGGAATATAAAGTAGGTGGACAAATTACTTCCAAGAAAAATCATGCGTGCGGTGGTGACAAGTGGGTTGTTGCTCGTACGGGTGCGGACGTAAAACTCAAATGTTTGCAGTGTGGTCATTCATTGTTTTTATCGCAAGACCAAGTTAAAAAAATGACCAAATCGTACGTTTATACGGAGAATACGGATAGTAATGTATAGTAAAATAACGGACAACTTAATTGAACGTGCTAAAAAGAAAAGAAAATCCGACGTGGTGTTTTTGGCGGTCGTGCTTTTTATCGTACTTGTTATGACGGTTATAATAACGCTCAATACTTACGTTTTTTTCAACGTGGTTGTTGACGGACGGTCGATGAACCCGACCTTGCAGTCGGGGGACGTGCTTGTGGCTAACAGGCACTTTGAATTAAAGCGTGGCGATATTATCGTTATAGACGGTGAAAAGCAAAATGGCAAGGGCGGTTACGATTGGCTAATTAAGCGTGCGATTGCCTTTGAAGGTGATACGGTTGAAATAAAGGATGGACGAGTAAAAATAAACGGGAAATTTATTGTTGAAGATTACTTAGCCGAAAACTGTTATACGCAAGAATACGATTGGAAAACACGCACGTTAGAATCGGGCGAAGTGTTTTATCTTGGCGATAACAGGTCCAACAGTGAAGACAGTAGAAGAAGTTACGGAACTTGTCAAAAAGAGCAGATTGTGGGCGTGGTTGAAAACTGGTCGCTATCTATTCGCTGGCTAAACGCAATTTTTTACGACGTAGGAAACTTTATTAGGGGTGGAAATTGATACTTTATAAAAATCGATTGATATTCGGTATAATAAAAACAATATTTAGTGCAGTGTTCGGCGTGCTATATAAACTTATCGCACTACTTAACTTGCAACTTACGCTATTGTTACTTCTTATCGGTGCGGTGTTATATTTGACTGGCGTTTTTGAACAAGGTCAAACATTTTTAACGCTATATCAAGTGCTGTTAGTTATATCAGCGGTGTATGCGGTTATAAGTACCATAAAGCAACTTTTGGGTATTGAAAAAAAGGTTAAGCGTAGTAAAGGTGCGCAGATAATTGATAGCCAAGTTCAAACGGAAAAATTAGAACAACCTATAATAGCACCCACACATACGCAAATTGAACCACAACAAAAGCCCGTGTATTACAGGGTAAAACAAAATCCCGAATACGTTATGGCAGAGTACGGCGATAGATACGAACTTTTTAGGGTAACCGACGGGCAAATGAAAAAAATTAGAACGGATTATAAATAAACGGAGAGAATTATGACTGAATATTTTGTAGAGAAAGATTATTACGACGTAATGAAACAAAAAAAGCGTGTTTGGCGCATATATCTATGTATTGCGGCATTATATCTTGTTCTTAGTGTAGGGCTGTTTTTATGGTATAGAACTTTGTCGTATATGTCGCCAAAAATTAACACGGTTAAATTTATTCACTATTCGATTACCGTGGTTATGACGATTTTTTCGTTTATTTATATTGGAATTTACTATAAAAGGGTAAACAGGTTTTATAAACTTAGTTACAATCTTTTGACGGGATTAAAAGAAACGTCTACGGGTAGTTTTTTAGAATATGACGAAACACTTCAAGACAAAGACGGCGTGGATTTTAAGTCGCTTATCTTTATAGAGTGGAATAAATACAAAAAAGATTTTTACGAAAGAAAGGTATTAGTTTTTGACGAAAGACCTTTCCCAGAGTTTAAGGAAAACCAAAACGTAAAATACGTTACGCAAGGCAACGTTTTAATCAGTTATGAAATCTTATCGTAAAGGAGAATACTTATGAGAGCAATAGTTACGGTAATCGGCAAAGACAAGCCGGGTATAATCGCAAAGGTAAGCACTGCGCTTGCTGAAAATCA
>JAGASB010000036.1 GCA_017621955.1 Clostridia bacterium
ATCGACGTATTTATGAGGTGTTTTAATGTATATAAAAACGCAAAAATTTTTCGTTCTAGGAGTTTCGAAAAGCGGATACTTTGCAGCGAGTTACATTTTACAAAACGGTGGAACTTGTTACGTTTATGAAGAACTTGAAAGTCCACGCATAGAGTCTTCGCTTAAAGAATTAATTAATTTAGGGGCGATAAAAGTTGCATCAGAGCAAGCAAGCGAATACGTTCAAATGAGTGACGTTATTGTTTTAAGCCCAGGTGTTCCTATAAACCACGAACTAGCAGTCAAAGCAAAGCGGTTAGGAAAAAGAATAATAGGCGAATTTGAATTTGGGTGCTTGCAGTTTTCTCCACCTATCATTGCCGTTACGGGAACAAACGGAAAAACTACTACCGTTACGCTTATTGACCAAATATTAAAAGAAAACAAAAGTAAAAGTCAACTTGTTGGCAACGTTGGTATTCCTATAACTTCAAAGCTAATGGACGTGGATAAAGACACTGTGTGTGTTGCAGAAGTTTCAAGTTTTCAACTTGAAAGTATGAATGCTTTTTGCCCACACGTTTCGTGTATTTTAAATATCGCCCCAGACCATTTGGAAAGACATTACACGATGGAAAATTACATATTTTTAAAAAAGCGAATATATAAAAATCAACGTGAAAGTGAGTTTACGGTTTTAAATTTTGATGACAAAACGGTCAGAACTTTTTTTGCTGAAATAAAAGCGAAAGTCGTATGGGTATCAGTAAAAGAAAAGGTTGACGGCGCTTACCGCATTGACGGAAAACTTTACTATAACGATGAATACGTAATGGATGAAAGTGAACTTTCGCTTATGGGCGAACATAACGTTTATAACGCACTGTTTGCAATCGCTTGCGCACGAATAGTAGGGGTGAAAACCGAAAGCATTGTAAATGCACTTAAAAATTTCAAGGGTGTTAAGCATAGGATAGAAAGAATTTGTGATAAAAACGGCGTTAAATTTTATAACGATTCCAAAGCGACCAACACTGCGTCTACAATAAGTGCGCTTGAAACAATGAAAGAGCCTACCGTGTTGATACTTGGTGGAAGTGAAAAGGGTGAAAGCTATGAAAGGCTTTTTGAAGCAATAAGTAAAAGTCCTGTTAAGCACGTTATATTAACGGGTGCGTCAAGGTATAAAATGCTAGATAGCGCAGGAAAGGTGGGGTATTCTTCGGTAACGCTTACTGCAGATTTTTCTTTTGCGGTAAAAATAGCGGCACTTATTGCTCAAAGTGGGGATAACGTATTGCTCAGTCCTGCGTGTGCAAGTTTTGATAACTTTCACGGTTTTGAAGAGCGTGGAGAAGCGTTTAGCAAAATAGTGGAGGAGTTATAAATGAAAAAATCGCTCTTAAACTATAAAAAAAATGGGCACGGCGACTATTTGCTTTTAGTCGCCGTTGTTTTACTTGCGGTGATAGGCACGGTTTTTATATATTCGGCAAGTAACTATTCGGCAAATAAGACTTACGGCGACTCTTTTTATTTTGTAAAAAAGCAAGCGATAGGCATTGCTCTTGGTGTCGTGGCAATGGTGCTTACCGCAATTTTTAATTACCAAAAACTAAAAAAGTTTACAGTGTACGTCGCTATAATTGCGTTCGTTACTCTGGCGCTAGTATTCGTGCCGGGGATAGGCGTAGAAAATTACGGCGCCAGAGTAACGAACGCAATTATAGCGACGTACACTGTAAACTTTTTTAGTTTTTGGTAATTAAAAATTGCGGTAAGCACCATTGCCACGACACCA
>JAGASB010000276.1 GCA_017621955.1 Clostridia bacterium
AGTGTTGTTTATTATTCTATTTTATTAAGTCTAAGACAAATAGTCTTATCAATAATAGTTTTGTTTTTCCAAAGCAATTTACAGATATCTATTGCCTTTTATAAAAAATTTTGCTTACCGCTAGAACGGTAGCGCTTACCGTCTTTTAACGCTATTTCAAATCTCCTTCGTTCCTACTTTTAATAACGTAAAGAAATGACGCGCGTTTTTTGAAGTAACCCCTAATATTAAAAAACTTTTTTCTCCACCAACGCCATAATTCTATTGTATAATGGCGAACCTTTCTCTATCCCGCACAAGTCTTGTAATATATTATCACGACCCTGTGTGGCAATCATATTGTTCCACTCAATTTCTTGCTCTGGCGTATATAATAGCATTGCTGATAAAGTCATTTCTAAAACCGAACTGTCCAATCCATACTTCATAAGCAGTTTAAGTGGGCCAACCACTCTTTCTTTTTCGGTAATTTTTCTCTGTGGCTCACGCGCGTTTCTTGCAATAGTGTCAACAATAGTTTTGTCGGTAAATTTGTTTCTTGATAAAAGAGCAAATTCTTGTTGGTCTTTTTCATCATAGCCGAATTCTATACACATTGCCTTGTTTATTTGCTCGTAATTTTTATCTAAAAGAGCCAAAATCTGCCCGTCGTTAGCCGCATCTGAATAAATACTATATCCTTTTAAATACCCAAGATACGCGATAATACAACTTGCGCTATTATAAGTATATAATTTTCTAGTTAAAAAATCGCCAAAGTTGTTTATCGGCTTCAACCCGTCAATTTGCGCTAAAGGCGAACTGAAAGAGTCCGCATCATATTGTAGATACGGATAGTTTTCCGACGAAATATTTAAGCCTTCTTTTTCTATTGTAGTACAAAAAACCGTACTTTCTGCAATTTCTATTCCGTCAATACCTATAGCGTCATAAAGAGTTTTTGCCGGATGAGAAGCGTTTTCTGCAACGATAATTTTTTGTCCTTTTTTTATTCTGCTTTTTAGTTCGTATCCTACGTCTTTTAAGTTGCTTCCACCAACCGAAACAATTATAACGTCTGACGTGATTTTATCTACTTTATCCCAAGTTTTTGCGCTATTAAAGGTTACTGTTTTGTCTTTTGCGACACCGCCAAAAAAACTTACGGTAAAACTTCTTTGTTCGTTTAATTTTTCTATTAGGCTTTCGTCTTTATCAATAAAATCAATTCTATTTTCACAAAGCAACCTGCCGATAAATCCTCTACCTGTTTTTCCAGCGCCAATTATGGTTATATTTTTCATAATTACTTTACCCACCCTATTTGCCTAACGTATTCTAGTTTTTCTTTGATTAAAAGGGCTAGTTCACTATTAACGTCTAGTTTACACACTTTACTAATAATTGCGTCAAAACCTTCCTCTTCACGCATTCTTTTAAGTTCCACGGCAAATTCGTCAGTTGGTTGCTCGTAATACATAGCGCAAGCGATTGCCGTGCAAAGACTTTCTGGCTTTACTCCGTATTCTAAACAAAGTCTAGCCGAGCCAACTAGTCTATCGTCTGGACCTAATTTTCTGATAGGATCACGTGCGTTTCTTTCTATGTAATCGACTATGTTTCTATCCTGAAGTTTATTAAGCGACGTTCTTGTAAAAGCCCATTGTTCTTCAAAAGGAAACGAGTGTTTTTTAGAAAGCGCCTTTGCCGTTTCTTTATAAACGCCGTCTAAAAGGTTTAATATTCTTTCGTCGTGCGCAGCGTCTGCTATATATTTATGTCCTAACAACGCCCCCACAAACGAAGTAGTTCCGTTTGCCGCGTTATAGGTATAAAATTTTCTTTCTAAAAAGCCGGTAAATTCATAAATCGGCTTTAAGCAAATCATACCTTCGGGCATAGGTGCTTTAATCCTACTTGCATCAAATGGTAATTCCCAAAAATTTTGCACGTTAACAACTAGCGGGTCTATCGCTAAGAGTTCTGGAGTTGATTCAATAGCAGAACGCATAATAACTGCTTCCGTTATTCCTACGTTTTGATTAAAAAATTCCTTCTTGTCTAATGAAATGCTTTCCTCTATG
>JAGASB010000277.1 GCA_017621955.1 Clostridia bacterium
ATTGCAAGTCTATCTTCAGCTTTTTCAGGAATACCGTTTTCGTCAAGCGTTAAGCAAACCACTAATCCGCCGTATTTTTTTACGAGTGGGAAAACGGCTGCCATACTCTCTTTTTTGCCGTTTACCGAGTTCACCATTGCTTTGCCGTTATAAATGCGCAACGCCTTTTCCATTGCTAAAATATTAGACGTATCAATTTGCAAGGGCAAATCTATAATGGCTTGCAGTTCTTTAACGGCGGTAGTTAGCATTTTAGTTTCGTCAATTTCGGGAAGTCCCACGTTCACGTCTAAAATATGCACGCCCTTTTCTTGTTGAGAAACGCCTTCTTTTAATATATAGTCTATATCGTTTGCTTTTAAGGCTTCCTTAAATTTTTTCTTGCCCGTCGGATTAATTCTTTCGCCTATTAAAATAGGTTCAGCGTCAAATTCAACTGCGTGAGTATAGGATGAAACCATCGAAAAGTTTTTCTTTTCTATTTGAACGGGAGCTTGACCTTTGGTTTTTTCTACTAGCGCTTTAATATAATCGGGAGTAGTGCCACAGCAACCGCCCGCAATGCGAACGCCATTTTTAATAAGCGAACTAACGTCAAAAGAAAATTCTTCGGGTAGAACGTCGTAAACTGTTTTTCCGTCAACTACTTTAGGAAGCCCCGCGTTTGGCTCTAAAAGAACGGGGATGGACGAATATTTAAGATATTTTTCCACAACGGGCGCAAGTTTTTTAGGACCGAACGAACAGTTTACACCTATTGCGTCAACGCCTAAACCTTCAAGCATAGCAACCATTGCTTTGGGATTTGCTCCCGTCATTAAAGTTCCGTCTTCACCGTATGCGTTAGAAACGAAAACGGGCAAATCGCAGTTTTCTTTAACTGCTAAAACCGCAGCTTTCGTTTCGTAACTATCGTTCATTGTTTCTATAAACACTAAATCAACGCCGTATTTAACGCCAAGTTTTACCGTTTTTGAAAACACTTTAACGGCATCTTCAAAATCAAGGTCACCGTAAGGCTTTAACATTCTGCCCGTAGGGCCTATATCTAACGCTATCCATTTTTCTTGATTTCCATTAGACTGTTCTTTGGCATTTTTAGCGTTTTGAGCGGCACACTTAATTATTTCTTCAAGTTCATCGTCATAAAATTTAAGAGAATTAGCACCGAAAGTGTTTGTGCTGACAACGTTACTGCCCGCATCAAAATACGCCTTGTGAATTGCAGTTATAACTTCGGGGTGTGTTTTGTTCCATCGTTCGGGAAGTTCTCCTGCTCTTAATCCGTTTGCTTGCAAAAGCGTGCCCATCCCGCCGTCGAGAAATATTAAGTTGTCTTTAAGATATTCTTTAATTTTCATTTTCTCTCCTAAATTCGCAGCCGGTCTTTTTGCACGAAAAGCAACCGTTCTCGTTTGCGCAATCGCTATCGTTTGTAATGCCTATTATCGCAGTAACAGATTTTGACGGGGACATCAAAAGGCTATTGTTTAAGGCTACGCCTATATTTTTAGAACAGCTAAGCGCCGTAAAAATATCTTTTTGAATTTCTATCGATAAATCGCCGTATCCTGCGGAAAATCTTGGTTTAACCGCTTTATACTCTTTTTTAATATAATTATTAAATAAATCGCAAAGGCTTTCTATTCTTTCCGCCCCGATTGCTTGAAAAATAAGCGCTTTGGTGGGGGATAACGCATTATATTTTGTAATAAGCCTATCTACGCCTAAGCCGACGGTTGCAGCAAAAAGAATAAAACGGTTACAGTTTTTAAGGTTTTTTGCTAGGTCTTTCGATGTTACCTCAGTAAAATTTAAATCAATATCGTTAGATATAATTTTTACGGGGTATTCGCTGTAGCACACCTTGTAAGTTAATTTACCGTCTAATTCTTTTATGCACTCGTCAATTAGCGCGTTAATTTCAGATATATTTTCCTTAACACCAGCGTAACGTAAAATTTCTTTTTTGTTAAAATCAGGGGCAGGATAGTTTTTAACGTAAACGGGGTATGCCATATCAGTTCAAAATACTTGATAGATTAGTTAAAATCTTTTCTGCAACGTCAGGTTTGTTCATAGAATAAACGTGAACGTTCTTTATGCCGTTTGCAAAAAGGTCTATAATTTGATCGGTTGCGTAAATGATGCCCGCTTGTTTCATAGCGTCGGGATTCGTTCCGAACTTATCTACCAAACTCTTAAACCGTTGAGGCATAAACGAGCCGGAAAGTTTGATCGCGCGCTCTACTTGGTTTGCGTTGGTTATGGGCATAATCCCCGGCATAACGGGAACGGTAATACCTGCTTCACGTATCTTATACAAAAAGTTATACAACAGATTATTATCGAAAAACATTTGCGTAGTTAAAAAATCACAGCCCGCGTCAACCTTTTCTTTTAAGTATTTTATATCTTCCTTTTGGTTTACGCTCTCGGGATGAATTTCGGGGTAGCACGCACCGCCTATGCAAAAATCGGGGCTATATTCTTTTAACTCTCTTATTAAATCTATGGCGTGCTGATAATCCCACCCGCTTCTATCGGCGTTTTCCAAATCTTTTGGAATATCACCACGGAGCGCCATTACGTTTTCTATGCCTGAATTTTTTATATCGATGATTCTTTCTTTTACCGTCTGCTTGGTAGAAGAAACGCAAGTAAGGTGCGCCAAAGTCGGCACACCGTACTCTTTTAATATGTTTTTTGCGATATCCAAAGTATATTTACTCGTTCCGCCGCCTGCGCCGTAAGTTACGCTCATAAACGCAGGTTTCAATTTTGCAATCTCTTCAGTTGCGTGCTTTACGCTGTCAAACGCGCTTTCGGTTTTGGGTGGAAACACTTCAAACGAAAGGGTTAATTTTTCTTCGGTTAATAAATCAATTATCTTCATAGGTCCATTTCAGCCTTTTACTGCAATTTTTTTAATTATATCACCTTTTTGCAAAAAAAACAATAATTTATACGGTGTGCACGGAACAATGGGTGCAATTTTCACAATTCGGAAATTGCGTTTTATCGTATTCTATCCCGTTTTTCTCGTAATAATCCTGAATAGCCTTTTTGATCGCCTCTTCCGCAAGAACGGAACAATGCAATTTATGCGCGGGCAGTCCGTCAAGAGCTTCGGCTACTGCTTTATTCGTCAAAGCCAAAGCTTCGGAAACGGGTTTTCCTTTAATAAGCTCCGTCGCCATAGAACTCGATGCGATTGCGCTACCGCAACCGAATGTTTCAAATTTTACATCCACGATAATATTGTTTTTGATTTGCAAATATATCTTCATAATATCTCCGCATTTGGCGTTGCCGACCTCGCCTACGCCGTCCGCATTTTCTATAACACCGACGTTTCGGGGATTGCGGAAATGATCCATCACTTTTTCGCTATACAATGCCATAATTTTTTTCTCACCTGATAATAAATTCTTTCTTACCGCTTATAAGATCTCGCCAAATGGGGGACATTCCGCGAAGATACGCTACCACTTCTTTCACCGCTTCGACCGTGTAACGTACGTCTTCTTCCGTATTTTCTTCCGAAAGCGTAAGTCGAAGTGAGCCGTGTGCAATATCATGCACTCTGCCGATTGCAAGTAGTACGTGAGAAGGATCAAGCGAACCCGACGTACACGCCGAACCTGACGACGCGCAAATGCCTTTATCGTCGAGAAGCAACAGCAGGGATTCGCCTTCTATCCCTTCAAAGCAAAAGCTTACGTTTGCAGGCAACCGTTTCTCACGGTCGCCGTTTAATACGGAATGGGGAATCGCGGAAAGCCCGTCGATAAGCATATTGCGCAGTTTTGTTAGCTTTTTCGCGTTCTTTTCCATATTCTCACAGGATTCGTCGAGCGCAACCGCCATACCGACGATGGCTGGGATATTTTCCGTTCCCGCGCGTTTTCCCTTTTCCTGCGCGCCGCCCTCAATCAAGCTTGTAAGCGGTATTCCTTTACGGACGTACAATGCGCCGATACCTTTCGGGCCGTGGAATTTATGCGCGGAAAGAGAGATCATGTCCACGTTTTTCTTTACCACATCTATCGGTAAATGCCCGACGGCTTGTACAGCATCCGTGTGGAAAATCACATTCTTTTCACGACAAATTTCCCCGATTTCAGCAATCGGTTGTATCGTTCCGATTTCGTTATTCGCATACATCACGCTGACAAGACAAGTGTCGGGGCGAATCGCGTTTTTCACCTGCTCCGCCGTGATCAACCCCTTTTCCGATACGGGCAAAAGCGTGATTTCAAACCCTTGCCGTTTGAGTTTTTCAAGCGTATGCAAGACGGCGTGATGCTCGAACGCCGTCGAAACGATATGCTTTTTACCTTTTCTTTCTCCGATCGCCGCAGCCGAAAGGAGCGCTTGATTATCCGATTCGCTACCGCCCGACGTAAAGAAAATTTCTTTTTCCGTACACCCCAAACGTTTTGCAATACGACATCTCGCGTCTAAAAGAGCCTCCGCCGCCGCTTGTCCAACGCTATGCAGGCTGGACGGGTTGCCGTATATTTCGTCCATATACGGCAACATCGCCTTTATAACCGCTTTACTCGTTTTCGTCGTAGCGGCGTTGTCTAAATAAATACGTTTCATTTCTCTGTAAATATACTTTTTGCTTTTTTATCCCGTCAATCCGCAAAAAGCGGCGTAGATAAATACCTGTCCCCTGTGTCAGGGAATAAAACGACGATATTTTTGCCTTCGTTTTCTTCTCTTTTAGCAATCTCTATCGCTGCTTTTAGCGCTGCGCCCGAAGAAATACCGACTAAAACGCCTTCTTTCTTACCTATTTCTTTACCCGTCGTAAAAGCGTCTTCGTTGGTGACGGTAATTATTTCATCGTATACGCTAGTATCGAGAACGTCAGGAACAAACCCTGCGCCTATACCTTGAATTTTGTGCGAGCCTGCAACGCCTGTGGATAATACGGCTGAAGAAGAAGGCTCAACGGCTACGACTTTAATTTTAGGATTTTTTGATTTTAGATATTTGCCTACACCCGTAACCGTTCCGCCCGTTCCTACACC
>JAGASB010000278.1 GCA_017621955.1 Clostridia bacterium
AACGATTCCGTTGACGAAAATGGAAAGAAAATCTATCCAGATATAATTACTAAAAACTGCGTTATACTTGGCGTTGTTCATAAGGTAATACACAATATATAATAAGGGGGCGATAATATGAAAGAAAAAGTTGAAACTTTATTTAGCGATACTAATGTTAAAAAGTATATTCCTTTTAATTCGGCTTTCCTACTAAACGATTATAATAATGATAACATAGCGAAACTTGAAGATAAATTTTTCATTATGTTTGCAAAAGGCAACGGTATGAAAAAGGCGGGCATAAATGATGGCGATACTCTATTTATTAAAAGGATAGAAACGCCAAAACATAATGCTATAATAACCGTTATGTTTGAAGATGGTTCTATAGCCGTTCGTAGATATTTAGAGATAGAAGGAAATGTAATTTTACGTCGTGAAAATGGCAGAACGCCTGATTTGGTAAACCCTATATTCTGTCCTTTCGGTGAAGTTCTATCAGTGCATAGAAAAATTGCGTAGGTATTATAATGGAAAAGCAAAGAATTTATTTTTGTATTGATATGAAATCTTTCTTTGCATCAGTTGAATGTGCTGAACTTGGGTTAAACCCTTTTGAAACGAATCTAATAGTAGCAGATGATAGTCGTGGCAAAGGAACTGTATGCTTGGCAATAACCCCTAAAATGAAATCATTGGGTATAAAAAATCGTTGTCGTGTATATGAAATTCCTAATAACGTTAAGTATATAACGGCTAAACCCCGTATGAAAAAATATATAGAATACGCTGCCGATATATATGAAATTTATTTACAATATATGTCGCCCGAAGATATATATGTATATTCTATAGATGAAGCCTTTTTAGACGTAACCGATTATCTTTCAATGTATAATATGCGTGCTAAACAGTTCGCTAAAATGCTATTAGATGAGATTGCAAAGAAAAAGCATATACCAGCGACTTGTGGTATAGGAACTAATTTGTATTTAGCAAAAATCGCCCTTGATATAACTGCAAAAACAGCAAAAGACCATTTGGGCGTATTAACAGAAGAAACATTTAGGGAAAGCCTATGGAAACACCGTCCATTAACCGATTTTTGGGGAATTGGCGTTGGTATTGCAAATAGGTTAGCCCGTATGGGAATATTTGATATGGAAGGGATAACAAAAACCCAGCCAGAGAAATTATATAAAGCGTTTGGTGTGAACGCAGAACTTATAATTGACCACGCTTGGGGAAAGGAAACCTGCCTAATGTCAGATATTAAATCGTATAAGCAAAAAAGCAAGTCAATTTCAAACTCGCAAGTGCTATTCAAAGATTACCCTTTTAGTCAAGCGAAATTAGTATTAAGCGAAATGACGTTAAAGGCTTGCCATGACCTTATGCGTCAGCATCTTATAGCCACAAGCGTATCAATTTACGTTGGTTATTCTAAAGATGTTGCAGCACCTACCGGAAAAAGTATGAAACTTATCAATGCCACTAGCAGATATTCCGTTATAAACGAAGTTGTTGCAAGGCTATATGACGAAAGCACACGAATAAATTGCCCTATTCGTAGATTAGGAATTAGCCTAAATGGTTTAGTTGACGAAGGCTGTGAAGGATATGATTTGTTTACAAACTTTGAAGAAGTAGAAAAAGAAAAAAGGCGTGAATCAGTTGTTTTAGAGTTGCAAGACAAATATGGTAAAAACGCAGTTCTACGTTGTTCAGATTTACAGGAAGGTGCAACTACTATGGAAAGAAATAAACTTATAGGCGGTCATAATAGTGAATAGACAAGAGCGTGCCAAACAGTTTATGCCCTTTGATGCTTTGAAAGGATTAAAGGAAGCGTTAAAAGCCAAAGAAGAAAAATTAACAAGAGTGGCAAAGCGTGAATTGTCGGAAGAACAGCAAGAAATTCTTTCGGAAGTTATAACACAATTAGAAAAAGGTATGTTGGTAAAGGCAACCTTTTACTATAAAGGTCATTATGTTGAAATTACGGACAGGCTACAAGAGAAGAATATTCCTTTAAGATATTTAGGTATAGGAAAATCCAAACTATTTTTCTCGGATTTATATAAGGTGCAAATATTAGACAAAGAATAAAACCCCTTTATATCTTGGTTCTGGGTTAATGAACATTAGATGTTATATATGTGGTTTACTTGGTGTTAGGACTTTTTCCAACCAGCACAAATAGTTTACTAAATCCAAAACATATATAATGTGGAAAAAGGAGAAACGATATATGAAGTATTTTGCAGTATGCCCAGTTTGTGGCAAAAGGTTATGTAAAGCTGAAGAAGGCTCTGTTGTAGAAATGCAATGTCCTGCTTGCAAAGAACAAGTTGAAGTCGTTGTTACGAAAAATTCTGTTCAAACTTCAAAATGTAAAAAAGAAGCAGTATAGTCTTCTTAAAAAAATTAAATATCGGTTTTGTGTAAAGTAGTTAGAAAACAGAATACCACTGTCTAACCATATATAAAACTGTTTTATTTGTTGCAAGGTTTTGATAGAAATAAAAAACTCGCAAGGCCCAACAGATTACTAAATCATTTTTTATGATTAGTTTTTTGTTGGGTCTTTTTTTATGCCCTAAAAACGAATTTTTTTAGCCCGAAAAGTGATTTAGTTCACCGATTCGGGCTTTTTAATTCAAATTTTTAGGAGCATAGACAATGAAAAAAATCAAGTATGAAATCAATGGCAAAATTGTAGAACTCGAAGTTGAAGATAGTTTCGCAGAACAATACGAAATTATAACGCAAGAAAGCAAACGTAATGATTGGAAACACGACTGGCGTAATAGAAAAAATAATACGTCATTAGAAGTTTTAGAAGAAAGCGGTTTTCAATTTGTAAGTAAGGAAAAGTCGGCGCAGGAACGCATTGAAGAAACGGAAGAAATAGTTGCGTTAAGAAAAGCACTATTGCAGTTATCAAGCGAAGAAAGAATTTTAATTGA
>JAGASB010000279.1 GCA_017621955.1 Clostridia bacterium
TAAATTAAAAAACGGCGATAAGATATCGTCGTTTTTTAATTTGGTCGGAGTAGTGAGGCACGTTGCGACACTTGCGTTCCGCAATACTAGCTTTGCTCGTATGTGAACTCATTCGTTCAAGTCAATCCACTAACTCAAACAAACGAAAAAGCAGTCATTAAGACTGCTTTTTTGTTTGGTCGGAGTAGCGAGACTTGAACTCACGGCCTCTTGCCCCCCAGACAAGCGCGCTACCAACTGCGCCATACCCCGTTTGCTGATATATTGTAACACAACTTTTTTATTTTTGCAACAAAATTAAGCCATTAATTTGACTATTTTTAAAATTTATTTTACAATAAATATGAAGTAATTTTTAGTTGGTATTTTATGCGAATAAGAAGGAAAAAACATCTTGGTGATAGACTTGTTGCGGTGAAAGAATATTTAATAGTTCCTGACCGTGATATTGAAAACGTTAAAGAAGCGATTAAGAACAAAAAATATTTTGATTACAAAGCGATATTTAGCAATGATAATCCCGTAGAACTTGAAGTGGGTTGTGGTAAGGGTAGATTTATCGTTGAAAAAGCTAAGGCTAATCCTAACGTCAATTTTATTGCGGTAGAACTGCTTGAAAATATTATCGTAATGGCAGCAGAACTTGCAAAACAAGAAGGACTTAAAAACGTGGTGTTTGTTAATAGTGGCGCTGAATATTTACAAAGATATATACCTGAGAGTAGTATAGCAAATGTATACTTGAATTTTTCACCGCCTTTTCCCAAAGATGGTTATGAAAATAGAAGGCTTACAAGTCAAAGATATATTGATGCGTATAAAATATTTTTAGTAAACGGTGGTTCTGTATATCAAAAAACAGACGATAAAGGATTTTTTGAATATTCATTTGATATGTTTTCTAAAAACGGGTTTACCGTTACGGACGTTACAAAAGAGTTAAACGGCGGTATGGCCGATAATATAATAACTGAATATGAAAATAAATTCCGCTCAGCCAATATGGAAATATATGGTTTAGTAGCAAAGATAAATAAATAAAAAAACAAAGTGGGAGAAACTATGAAGTTTATTCATTGTGCAGATTTGCACCTTGATTCAAAAATGGACGGATTTCCGTCAGATAAATCAAAATTGCGTAGAGAAGAAATAGTACGCACTTTTGAGCGTCTTGCAGACTATGCTAATGAAAACGGCGTTAAAGCAGTAATCATTGCGGGGGATATGTTTGATACTTCACGCATAACGATAAAAACACGAGAGGTGGTTTTGCACGTTTTTGAAAAGTATCAAAACGTTGACTTTATATATTTGTCGGGCAATCACGATGACGTGAATTTTATTTCTAGTATGAACGAACTTCCAACTAACCTTAAAATTATCGGCAAAGATTGGACAAATTTTGAATATGGCAACGTCGTTGTAACGGGGACGATTTTAACTTCATTAAATAAAAAGACTGCGTATGATACGTTGATTCTTGACCCCGAAAAAGTAAATATAGTAACTCTTCACGGTCAAGTTGCGGGATATAACAGCAATGAACTTTCTGAAATAATAAATATTCCCGCCTTAAAAGAAAAGAATATAGATTACCTTGCGCTTGGGCATATTCACTCTTACGTCAAAGCTAAAATAGACGACCGTGGTGTTTACTCATACTCAGGCTGTCTTGACGGGCGTGGGTTTGACGAACTCGGGGACAAAGGATTTGTTCTTATTGACGTTGACGGTAAAAACGTTCAAAGTGACTTCGTTAAATTTTCGTCTAGAACGTTGCACGAAGTTGAGTTTAACGTAGATGGCTACCAAACGTGGTATTCGGCTATGGATATGTTTTTGACTAGAATTTTAGACAGTTATGATAAGGATTGTCTAATAAAAGTAGTATTAAAAGGTGAACACAAGCCCGACTTTTTTATTGATAAAGACCAGTTTGCAAAACGGCTAAACGAAAAGTTTTTCTTTGCAAAAGTTTATGATAAAACAGAACTTAAAGTCAGTACGGAAGATTATATAAACGATAAATCGGTGCGTGGTGAATTCGTGCGTTCAGTGTGGGAAAGTGATTTATCTGCACAGGAAAAACGCAGGGTTATACTTTGTGGACTTAATGCGCTAAAAGGGGAGGAATTTTAATATGAAACTTATTAAATGTTATGTTTCTTCTTTTGGCAAACTTAAAGATTTTTCTTATGATTTTAGTTCGGGACTCAACACGTTTAAAGAAGATAACGGTTGGGGCAAAAGCACGCTTGCTATGTTTATAAAAGTTATGTTTTACGGTATAAGTTCGGGAAAGCGAAGCGTTGCAGAAAATGAACGCATTAAATTTAAGCCTTGGAATTCGACTGAACGCTTTGGTGGAAGCGTTGACTTTGTTTGGGGTGATAAACAGTATAGAATTGAAAGATTTTTCGGCAATAAAGAGTCGGAAGATTCGGTTAGACTTTTTGACGCAGTAACAGGGAAAGAGTTCCAAAACACCGAAAACTTAGGTAAGAGAATTTTTGAGATTGATGAGGAAGGATTCCTTTCAACAACTTTCTTTTCTCAAAAAGATTTTCAAGTAAAAAGCAACAGTAGTTTGACTGCAAAATTCAATTCCGTTTGCGAAATTCAAGACACGGAAGCGTTTGATAAGGCGCTTATTAAGCTTGAAGAAAAAGCAAAGCAGTATAAGTACCGTGGCGATAAAGGTTTAATATCTGACACAAAGCGAGAAATAAATATTCTTGACGAACAAATTGAACGTGCAGAAAGTTCGGCTGTGGCGGTAAACGTCATAAAAAACGACGTAAAACTTTTAGAAGAAAAGGTTGAACAGTTAAAAAACAAGGCAAACGAACTAACTGAAAAAGTTACGCTTGCGGGTAAAGCCGAAGCTAACGCCGTAAAAAAACAAAGGCACGACGAACTTGTTGAAGAAAAAAATTCACTCATTAAGGAATGTGAGCGGATAGATAAAGTGCTAAACGGACACTTGCCCAATGACGGCGAACTCAGTATGTTTTCAGACTGCTATAACGACCTTGTTTCAGTTTCTGCACTAAAACGTGCTACTGATGAACAACTAATAGCGCTTCAAAGCGATAAACCCAATCAAAAGCGGAACGCAAAAGGAAAAGCACTACCGTTTGCAGTTCTTTCGTGCTTGTTTTTAGTCATAGGTTTGGCAACCGTTTGGTTTAGTTTGATTGTAGGTATAATAAGTGTAGTGCTTTTTGCAATAAGTTTAATCGGTGTATTTTATTTTGGTGCACTTAATAAACCTAAAAAAGATAACGGCTATGAATCGACTGTTCAAACGCAACTAACTAAACAAGCCGAATACGCTGAACTGCAAAGTGAATATATAATAAAACTTAACGAATATCTTTCAAAATACAATTTGCCTGACGGCTGTGATTTTAAGCAAGCGTTAGAAATTATAAAAAGTTGTGCGATTGAAAAGAAAAACGTTTTAAAAGTATTGGAAAAGACAGAAAATTCATTGAAAGTATTCGACGGGGAAAAACAGCAGTTTATCAGCGTCGTTCCTACAATGGACGTTGCTAAGTTGCGCCAAGAACTATCTAGTGTTCAAGAAGAATATGCAAGAGAAGCCAATGCTTTGGCGATAAAGCGTGCTAGCATAAAAACGCACGAAGACGTTGTGAACTCAATACCCGACCTTGAAAGTAAAAAGTCCGAACTTATAGTGCGTCTTGAACAATATAACGAAGATTATAAAATCTTGACTTTAACAAGCGAATATTTGCAAAAGGCAGACGAAAACCTTAAAGTTAAATACCGTCAGCCTTTACAGGATAGCTTAAATAAGTATCTATCGTTTATTACGGGTAAAAATAATAACGCTAATATAGACGTTGATTTAAATTTGACGGTAATGGAAAGCGGGGGCAATAAAGTGCCCGACTATTACAGTAAAGGCTATCAAAACTTGTTTGAAATATGTAAGCGTTTTGCTCTTATAGACGTGCTGTTTACAGGCGAAAAACCTTTTGTGATTCTTGACGACCCGTTTTATAATCTTGACGACGTTAAACTTGACGGTGCGCTCGAACTTGTTAAAAAACTCAGCGAAGAATATCAAATTTTATACTTTGTGTGCCACGAAAGTAGGAGAGCGTAGTTATGGGCTATAAGCTTGATTTTGAACTTGTCCCCGACGGCTGTTGGTATTCTAATTTGCGTTCCATATTATCTAAAAAGCAATGGGATTTTTTGCGTGCAGATGCTAAGGAAAGGTCGGGTGGAAAATGTATGATATGTGGAAAAAAAACTAAATATCTTGATGCGCACGAACGTTGGAGTTACGATGAAAAAAGTTGCGTTCAAAAGCTTGAAGATATTATTGCCGTTTGTAAAGATTGCCATAGCGTTATTCATATAGGATATACTCAACTAAAAGGCAATGAAGAGCGTGCGGAAAAACATTTTATGAAAGTAAACGGCTGTTCGTATGCTGAATACCGCAAAGCATTAGGGCTTGCCAATGAAGTTCATAAAAGGCGGAATGAAATTTCGGAGTGGAAACTTGATTTAACGTACTTAAAGCGATACGTTAAAGACTGACGCACTGTTAATTCTTAGTATTTATAAGAGAATTTAGTGTTGGAAGTTTATAGAAAAATAATTAAAACCACGTTCAAATGCTTGACAAAGGGTGTATGTGGGTATATAATACTTTCAAATTATAAACGCAGTGAAGGAAAAAGACGTTTTGTTTTGAACAGAGAGTTGACGGTTGGTGCAAGTCAATGAGAGGTAAAGCGTTACTCATTCCAGAGCGGAAACGGCGAAATCAAGTAATCGTTTACGGTGGCTTCCGTTATAAGCAAAAGAGTGATTGCATTAGCAATAATTCGGGTGGTACCGCGGTTTTTAATCGTCCCTGGCATTTTGTCGGGGATTTTTTATTTTTTTACCGCTTAAAATCTTTGAAAGTTGCTTGTTATAATACTCATTTGCTTGACAGTTTTTAAGTGTTTATTATATAATTATATATAATAAATTTACTTAACGGAAACATAGGGACGGGATTAGCGTTGAGTTTTTGGTTGCCCCAAAATTTCAAGGCGTTCCGTAGCGGGAACGATAAACGTAGTAGTCGTTTACGGTAAGCCCCGTTACAAGCAAAAGAGTGGTTGCAGTAGCAACAATTCGGGTGGTACCGCGGTTTTAAATCGTCCCTGGCGTTAGTCGGGGATTTTTTATTTTTAAGTAAATTTATTTCAAGGAGTTGTTTTATGAAAAAGATTGTTGTTTCAGACATTACGTTAAAGGCTATTTATGAACAAGATTTATCTCTAACTTTTAGGGAAAAGCTTGCTATTGCAGAAAAACTAGACGCTTCGTTAGTTGATGCGATTGAATTGCCTGTTATAAAAAACTCCAAAGAAAATGAAGTTATTTATCGCACGATTGCAGGTGCTGTTAAAAATGCGTGCGTTAAAATTCCCGTTGGTTTTAGTGCGGAAAGTTTGGAAGTCGCAGTAAAGTGCGTTAGCAACGCTTATAAACCTTGCTTGCAAGTTGTATTACCCATTTCAACTGCGCAAATGGAATATTTCTATCACGTTAAAGCGCCCGTTATGCTTGAAAAAATCAGTGCGCTTGTTAAGGCTGCTAAGGAAGTTTGTGAGTGCGTTGAATTCGTTGCGCTTGATGCGTTTAGGGCGGAAGAAGGTTTTGCAGTTAAATGCATTAAAACGGCTTATGAAGCAGGTGCTGCTGCGGTAACTATTGCTGACGATGCGGGCGAAGCGTTCCCCGAAGATTACGATATTTTGGTAAAAGAAATTAAAAATGCTTGTCCTGTTGACGTATTCGTTCAACCATCCAACGCTTTTTCTATGGCATCAGCCTGTGCGTTTAGTGCTATTAAAGCAGGTGCAGATGGCGTTAAGACTTCTGCAATCGGCAGTTATCTTTCAATGTCAACCGTATCTGACGTGATGCGTGCAAAAAAATACGAATTGAACGTCGATTGTAATTTAGACGTAACAAACGTAAATTCTATCGTTTGTGCAATAAACGGTGTTGCTGATAACGTTTCGGAAGACAGCGCTCAAAGTTTTGATAACGGCAACGTCAAAAGCACTGCTGATATGAACGAAGTTTCATCAATAATTAAACAAATGGGTTATGAACTTTCCGATTCGGATATCGGTAAAGTTTTTGAAGAATTTAAAAAACTTACCGCAAAGAAAGATTCAATCGATATGAAAGAACTTGAAGCGGTTATTGCAAGTACTGCA
>JAGASB010000280.1 GCA_017621955.1 Clostridia bacterium
ATGGATAGGTCATCAGGTTTCGGGTCTACGACATGCTACTTTACGCTCACTTAGAACTCGCTCTCGCTTCGGCTCCGTGGCTGTACCACTTAACCTCGCAACACATCGTAACTCGCCGGCCCGTTCTACAAAAAGTACGACATCACACTCGTGTGGTGCTTTGTCTGCTTGTAAGCATACGGTTTCAGGTTCTTTTTCACTCCCCTCTCGGGGTTCTTTTCACCGTTCCCTCACGGTACTATACTCTATCGGTCACATGGTCGTATTTAGCCTTACGAGATGGTCCTCGCGTATTCCGACAGGATTCCTCGTGTCCCGCCGTACTCTGGATACTCCCTCCTCTTAAACAATTTCACCTACGGGGCTTTTACCCTTTTTTGCCGTGCTTTCCAACACTGTTCGGTTATCGTTTTTAATGGATTATGGAGTCCGTCACCCCAAAAATATTGCTATTCTTGGTTTGGGCTCTTCCGATTTCGCTCGCCACTACTTTCGGAATCGTTGTTTTACTTTCTTTTCCTCCGGGTAATTAGATGTTTCAGTTCCCCGGGTTCCCTTCATTACACTATTTATTCATGTAATGATACCATAACATTACTTATGGTGAGTTCCCTCATTCGGATATCTACGGATCACGGTCTATTTGCGACTCCCCGTAGCTTTTCGCAGCTTGTCACGTCCTTCTTCGGCGCCATGTACCAAGGCATCCTCCTGTATGCTCTTTGTAGCTTGATCTTTCTCAAAATTGCATTTTCGCAATTCCGTCGAATTTGCTTACATTCTTTCCTTGACTTTACTCGACTACTCTTATTTCGTGATTGATTTCCTACGTTTTCGTATTAACCTTTCGTTAAAATATTTAGTCTTTTCGTTTTTGCCTTAATGTACTAAAAAAATTAAGTCTTTCTCGATTGATTTGTTCTTTACAAACTTATCTCTCTCTTTCTTTCTATTCAGTTGTAAATCTACGGTGCTTTGACTACGGTCAAAGGTGGCATTTTATCGCCACAAAATTAGTGCCATCCAAAGCGATAGCCTAAATATATTACCATTTATAAAAAGGTAAGTCAAGCGTTTTACAAAAGTTTTTCTACATTTTTTTAAATTTTTTTTTAAATGCAAAATTCACGCAAAAAACCTTATATAATATATTGTATACACACGCACGCAGACTGACAAAATAAGTTGATTTTTGAATAATTATATGTTAATATATTATTGTTATGGAAAATATGGATATAAAAGCGCAATGCGCACAGGCTGTAAAAGAACTGATTGAAATTGCAAAACTTAAAAAAGGCAATATTTTAGTAGTGGGTTGTTCAACAAGCGAAGTTGTTGGTAGCAAAATAGGCACAAACTCTGACCCAAACACTGCTGATGAAATTTTTGACGGAATAACGTCCGTCTTAAATGAACACGGAATTTTCCTTGCCGTTCAGTGTTGCGAACACTTAAATAGAGCAATCGTCGTTGAAAGAGAGGCTGTTCCTAATAGCGAAACAGTAAACGTAGTTCCACAAAAGAAAGCGGGCGGAAGTCTTGCAACAGTTGCTTATAAAAAATTCAACTCCCCCGTGGTAGTTGAAGATATAAAAGCAGATGCAGGTATTGACATAGGCGACACGCTTATAGGTATGCACCTAAAAAAAGTTGCCGTTCCCGTAAGACTCTCTATCAATAAAATTGGACACGCACACCTTACGTCAGCACGCACTCGCCCCAAATTTATCGGTGGAATAAGAGCAATATACAACGAAGAATTGTTATAAATATGATTAAGCACATAAAAACCGCACGGCAAATAGTCGTGCGGTTTTAAATTTATAGACGTTGCTATTCAAGACTTAATTGTTCGTCGAAATCAATGTTTATACCTTCGGTAGTATTTTTAGTTTGACCGTTTTCGGTAATCGTCCTTACAAAATAATAAGTATCAAGTTCGGGCATAACTTCCCAAGTATTTACACCGATAGTAATTTCCGCTTCATTTGTGTGAAGGTGTTTTTTGTATATATTTCTTATATCCTTTTCGCTATTGCTTTTAAGAAGTCTTTTGAATTGAGTTTTTTAGGCGTTACACCGTCCTTTTTGAAAAGTCCAACAAGGTCACCTGTCATTTCGCCAGATTCTATCGTAGTAATGGTCGCCTTTTCAAGACGGTCTGCAAAATCCATAAGGTCTGGGGTGTTATCAAGTTCTCCACGTTTACGGAGTGCACCCGACCAAGCAAAGATAGTTGCAACGGGGTTAGTTGAAGTTTCTTCGCCCTTAACGTACTTATAATAGTGGCGTGTAACCGTGCCGTGAGCGGCTTCGTACTCATAGATTCCGTCGGGAGAAACAAGAACGCTGGTCATCATTGCAAGACTGCCGTAAGCAGTTGCAACCATATCGCTCATTACGTCACCATCGTAGTTTTTACAAGCCCAAACGATACCGCCTTCGCTTCTTACGATGCGTGCAACCACGTCGTCAATAAGCGTATACATATATTCTATGCCTGCTTTTTCAAACTTTTCTTTATATTCGTTTTGATAAATTTCGTTAAAAATTGCCTTAAAGTTTCCGTCATAAACCTTAGATATGGTGTCTTTGGTGGAAAACCACAAAGGAAGTTTCATATCAAGCGCATAATTAAAACACGCACGAGCAAAACTCTTTATAGATTTATCGGTATTGTGCATAGCCATTACCACACCGTCGTCAACAAAATCAAAAACTTCTTTTGAAACGACTTCACCCTTTCTATCCGTAAAGGTGAGCGTTGCTTTGCCTGCGCCTGTTACGCCGTCAACAGCCTTATAAATATCACCGTAAGCGTGCCTTGCAATTACAATAGGTTTTTTCCACGTCGGAATATAAGGCGTAATACCGTCAACCAAAATAGGCGCACGGAAAACAGTTCCGTCAAGCATTGCCCTTATCGTTCCGTTAGGGCTTTTGTACATTTTCTTTAAGTTATATTCGGTTACACGCTGAGCGTTTGGCGTAATAGTTGCACACTTTACTGCAACGCCGTACTTCTTGGTTGCCAAAGCACTGTCAACGGTAACTTTATCGTCTGTTTTATCACGTTCAACAAGTCCTAAGTCGTAATACTCAGTCTTTAAGTCAACAAACGGCTCAATCAAAATTTCTTTAATCCATTGCCATAAAATTCTTGTCATTTCATCCCCGTCCATTTCTACAATCGGGGTAATCATTTTAATTTTTTCCATGTCCATTTCTACAATCGGGGTAATCATTTTAATTTTTTCCATTTCTTTTCTCCTGTATCTTTCCAAAATATTTTATCACAACGTATGTTTTTTTTCAAGCATTTTTATCGGTCTAAGAGCGTTTTCTTTTTGCGCCCTTTCCACCGCCCCCTAAAAGCACGCCCGATTTATATTCTGTTTGAAAAGTTTGCGAAGATGAAAACTCACGTTCTGCCACAGCGATAAGTTCTTCAAGCATAGTTGAAAAACTTTTTATAGTTTGACCGAAAAGATAATATGCAAGCGAACCGGGGACTGAATTTATTTCGTTTAGATAAATTTCATCGTGACTAATAAAATAGTCTATTCTAATAACACCTGTAAAACCCAACCCCAAATACACTTTTTTAGTTATCTTCTTAATAATATCAGACTTTCTTTTACTTATGTCTGCGGGGAAAACCCTACTGCCACGAACGTATTTATCGGTAAACGACAACGGACCACCACTTCCGATAGGGCGTTCACATTCGGAAACCTTAACCGTCCCGTCCGGTAAAAGATACGCTGCACAGTTAATTTCAATAAAACTGTCTAATAAAGGTTCGATTAACGCACGTTTTCCAAATCTTAGTGCGTAAGATACCGCACCGACTAAGTCGTCTTGATTTTCAGCACGTTCAATGCCTATGCTTGAACCCAAACAGTTGGGCTTAACTATTACGGGATAAGTTAAATTACCCTTTAATTTTTCTACGTCGTCAATCTTTTCAACGACTTGATAAGGTAAAGTTTTAACACCCAAGCCTTTAAGCGCAATTTTAGTAAAACTTTTATCCATACTGATAGACGCAGATAAAACGTTGGGTGACGCAAGCGGAATACCACACATATTAAGCATACCCGATAAACTTCCGTCCTCACCACGTTCGCCGTGTATACAGTTTATTGCAACGGCAATCTTACTTACCGCTTTGATTTTTTTACCTTTTAAGACGTAAAGCGTGTTATCGCCACCCATTAACAGAACACGAACAAGTTTATCTTCTTGTAAATTTTTATATTCGTCAAGGTCAAGAAGTGTTTTACCCGTAAACCACTCGCCTTTTCCGCTTACATATATGGGAATAACTTCATACTTTTCACTGTTTATGGCGTTACAAGTAAGTACGCCTGTTATGACCGAAATATCGTGTTCAACCGACTTTCCGCCAAAAAATACCGCAACCGTTTTCATAAAAAAACACCTCCGCAAGAATTTTTCCGCTTTGGTGCTTTTATGATTTATCTTTAATTATTATGACTCAATTAGTTATAATTGTCTGGCAAGTCGTTTTCAAACAATACAACGTCGCCCTCTTTTACCATTTCATTTAAGAGCATATTGCCCTTGTTGAGCGATTTTGCAAACTTAATGTTTTCCCTACTCATACCGCCGTCGATAAGTCCGTTAATAATCATTTCAGCGTTATGTTTGCCAACGATTATAACGATGTCAGCGTGCTTTGCAAGTGTTTTGCCAAACTCAAAGTTGGCTACGTTTTCTATCTTTCCAAGTTCGACAAGCCCTGGGGTCAAAACAATCTTTCTGCCCTTAAACGTGTCAAGCACTTCCATCGCTGCATCTACGCCGTCTACGTTTGAGTTATAACTGTCGTCAATTATAACCATATTTTTGTTGTTAGGAACAAGTTCTAACCTGTGCCCGATAGAGTTAATTCTGTTTATGCCAGACGCTATTTCTTTCGGTGTTAAACCAAGCTTATATGCAACCGCCGCCGCAACGCAAATATTTTTAACACTGTGCGTTCCCAAAAGCACGGTTGAACATTTTATTGGACGTTCACCTGCGATATTTAGCGTAAACGACATACCGTGTACGCCCGTTTTTATATCGGTTGCCGACACAAGATTATTTTCACCGTCAATACCTGCCGAATATTTTTCGCCTTCAAAGCGGGACATAAGTTTAACTGAATTTTCACTGTCCGATGAAAATACGCCCATTGCACCGTCAGAAAGATTTTCAAAAAGTTCGTACTTAGTATTCATTATATTTTCCGACGTGCCGAAAGTTTCAAGATGCTGATTGTTCACACCCGTTAAAACACCGATTTTTGGCTTAATCATCTTTGCAAGTTCTTTAATATCGCCTTTGTTTCTTGCGCCCATTTCTGCAATAAACACGTCGTGAGTGCTATCAAGGTGACGAACTGCAAGCGCTATACCAAGCGGTGTATTAAACGAAGCGGGCGTTGCAAGCACCCTAAACTTTTGTGAAAGTATAGTCTTTAATATTTCCTTAACGCTAGTTTTACCGTAACTGCCCGTTATACCTATTTTTATTACGCCCGTATTATCAAGTTTATTAACGGCGTTGCGTAAATAATACTTTCTTATCAAATATTCTAGCGGTTCGTTTAAGCAGTAAGCGATAAATAAAATAAACGGCATAAGTAGTGGCATACCGCACATTATAGCGTATCTTAAAAGCGCAAACACTTCACTGCCGATAGCGTACGCTATTAAGTTTAATAGTACTATAAGCCCAAACGTTACCGCTGCAAGAAGTATTGTAAACGTTATGCAAAGGCGAACTAATCTTTTTGTCTTTTTAAGCGGAATCTTTGCGTTGACGTGACTTTCTGAATTAATGTAAACTATTGCGAACAAAATATAAGCCATAAACCCAAAATACGACGACACGTTTGTAGACAAAATGGGTTCAAAGGTCATATTCAAAACGCAAAAGAAAAGTAGTGCTGAAAGACACAAGAGCATAAGCCTTGACATATAAGGCGTGTCTTTGTTGGCTAGCCACTTAAAATATCTTTTGCCGTGATATCCGCACTGTTGGAACACCAAAAGAAATTTTATTGACGTAAAGAACAAGATTACTGCGTTTATTACGCTCATAATAACGTAAAGCAAAACTTGTTCGCCCGTGAATAACTGTGCAAAATTTTCTATACCGATAGGAAACATTTAGTTAAGAGAGTAAAAACTCCTTTACCTCCGTATTGAATTTTAATGGTTTATCTATAAAACAAAAATGCCCTGCATTTTTAATTATCAAAAGTTTACTGCCGTCAATCTCACGATTAAGTTTACGCGCCATATAAAGCGGTGTATCACAATCGTTTTCACCAAAAACGATAAACGTTTGATTTTTTATCTTACACACAACGTCGTCAAGCGGTTGACTAATTATTTTAATAAAACTCTGTTTCATAATAGGGTCAAGTGCAAGGTAGTCCTTTGAGTAAAAGCTTAAAAGTTTTTCCTTTTTAACAAACCTTTTAAGCACGTTAAACGCTATTCCCTTTACACGTTTTTTTATTGTCTTTTTAGGTTCTAATCCCGCAGCGCCCGTCAAAACAAGTTTATCGAATAACTTTGCGTTTTCCACCGCACAATTAATGGCAACCCTTGCCCCGAAAGAGTGTGCTATAACGTGTGGACAAACTATACCCGTTTTATACATATACTCTTTTAATTCACGAGAGTAGTCGTCTAATGAGTACGGATATTCCATACCCTTATTTTGACCAAACCCCTTAAAGTCGGGGGCATAAACGTCAAAATCACGCTCAAAAAAGGTCGTTTGATAGAAAAAACTATTTTTATCTGCAAGATACCCGTGTAAAAACAAAAGTTGTTTGCGTTCTATTTTTGAAGCTCCTTTTTCATAACAACCGCATTTTCGCCGTCAGAATAGTAGCTCTTGCGGACGAAAATTTGTTTATAGCCCGCTTTTTCGTAAAGTGATTTTGCTGGAATATTACTTTGCCGTACTTCAAGTAAAACGGCAGTTATCCCACTATCTTTAATATTTTGTTCAGCATTTTTGAGCAATTTTTGCCCTACACCTTTATTGCGATAAGTTTTATCAACGGTAATGCCTTCAATATCCGCATCGTCAATAGACAAAGAACAAGTTATTGCGCCGATAAGTTTTTCATTATTGAAGCAACCGATACTAAAAAATCTTCCACCGTCAAACGCCGACAGTAGCATATTTTTATTCCAACCGTCAGGGAAATTTTCGTTAAACAACTCTACAATTTTATCAACGTCTTCTCTTTGCAAAAACTGAAAGGTCATTTTCTACCTTCCTCAGCCTGACTTTTGCGTGCATATAACGGAGTAAGCTCTTCAAGGTCAAAAGTAACTAAATGAGTTTTTGCCGATATAGCTTTAATAAGTCCGTCCTTAACGCTTACTATTTTTGAGTTTATTCCGTCAATATTCGTGCTTGATACAACGGTATAACCATCAATAATTTTTTCAACGTCTTGTCGCATCATATAGCAAGGCTCTAAAATAACCTTGCCGTCATCGTAACCGCAAGCGTAAAAGCCGTTGTGCTTAGCGTCTATAAGCGCAAGCACCCTACCCTTTTCATTATATGCAAGCGTATCGAAAGAAGTTATTGATAAACACGGTTTATTAAAGGCAAAGCAAAGCGCCTTTATTGTAGCAACGCCTATTCTTATGCCCGTAAACGAACCTGCACCCACCACGCAAGCAAAAAAGTCTGCACTCTTAAAATCAAACCCCACTTCGTTTGCAAGGTTTTCTATGGTAGGCATAAGGTCAACCGAATGGCTTACCCCACACTCACCGTCAAAAAACGAATGTGGCGTGCCGTCTTTACAAATTATGACCGTAAGGTTTTTACCGCTTGTATCTACTGCAAGGTAATTCATAAACTAATCTTTCTCTCACTGTCCGAAATTTTTTCAATTTTAACCGTCTTAACGTTTTCGGGCAAAACGTCTTCAATATTTTCCGCCCACTCAATAAGGCAAATATTATCACCGCCAAAGTAATCGGTAAGCCCAAGCCTTTCAGCATCTTCGCCGTCGGATAAGCGATAACAATCGTAATGATAAATGAAATCGTTGTAAACGTTAAGGTATGCGTAAGTGGGGCTTGTTACACCCTCAATATTAAAGTAACGTGCAACACCCTTAATAAACGCAGTTTTGCCTGCGCCCAAATCGCCGTAAAAAGCAATAACGTCGCCCTTAACAAGTGTTTTAGCATATTCAAATGCAATGTCTTCGGTCTGTTTTGAACTTTTAGAAAAATATTCCATACATCTATTATACATCTTTTGAAGAATTTTGCAAATTGATTTTCTTAAAAAGATAAGATACTTTTTTATATAATAAAATAGTTATTGCCGAAATGACCACACTTTTAATGGCGTTGAACGCTAAAACGTAAATCCAAAGCGTGCTAAACAGCATTTCCGACACTTCGGTAATCATAAACGGTACACTGCCCGTAAAGAAAGGAAAGTTAATAAACTTATTGACAACTACCGACGTTGCTACTTGAACTAAACAAGCCAAAATAAGCGTTATAATAACAGTTTTGAACCCCTTTTTATAGTAGTAAACTATTGCCGGGATTAAAACGTAAGAACTTGTTATAATAATGTTTGCAAGTTCACCAACACCGCCCGTTCCACCGATAGGTATGTGCAATGCTTCTTTAATAACAATGATTATGATTGCCGGAATAGGTCCGTACATAAACCCTGCAAGCATAACGAAAACGTTAGATAGGTCAAGTTCTAAAAAACTTGCAGGCGTTCCTGCAAAAATAGGTATCTCAAACAGATAAATCACAAACGACAACGCCGCAAAAACTGCCATACCCGCAATGTTTTTGGTTGTAAACACTTTTTTCATAACTGCTCCTTTTGGGGCAAAGAAACGCCCCGAATAAACTTCGGGGCGTAAGCAAACAAAACAAGCAATAAAAATAATTGCCTTGTAACACGTTCTTTTCCCATCCGGACTATACCGTCGGTTTGGGAATTACACCCAATCAACCACAAAGGCTTGCAGACTTTTACTGCCGGTGGGGAATTACACCCCGCCCCAAAGAATCTATTTAATTTATGTATGTATTGTATTACTAATTTTCAATTTTGTAAAGTAATTTTAATACAGTTTAACGCTTTTGATTTTAAATTTTTCAAAAAGTTCTTTACCGATTAAGTCGGCATATGGTGTCAAGATATAGTCAACGTCTAACTTAATAAGCTGACTAACCGCTTCAACGCTGTCCACGTTTGCAATAACGCCTATATTTTTCCCCGACCTATATTTATTTATAACGTCAAGTTTAGTCTTGACTTCGTTTAAGGTCGATTCGCCAAACGCAAAGATTATATAACCAAGTTTACTTTTTGAAACGGCTTTAACGGCACGCTTAATCTTGTCTTCTGAAAGGTCTGTTGCATTGACAGTAATACCGGCGTTAGATTTATAATTATTTCCAAGGCGTTTTAGTTGCTTTTTAAGTTCTTTTGAATTTTCTTCGGTAAACAGCATTGACGGCATAGTTACCGTAAACTTATCCGCACCGATTTTAACACTTTCTTTAACGTTTGCAAGCTTACCCCTAAACGAACTTTCACCAAACGGGAAGTCAATAACGGCACTAACTAGCATATCGTGAAGCGAATGCTTTTTTGCTTGCTTTGCGCACATTGAAAGATATATTGGTGCAACGCTAAGCCCACCAAGTTTTAAAGCGTTAGCGTTTAGGAAAATCTTTTCCATTTCGGCACTAGTAACGTTGTATCTAACAACCACCTTATTAAGCCTTGAAGTAATCTTTCTAATTTGGTATAAAACGCATTCTTCTTTGATTATTTGAGGTGTAGAATCAAGAATTTGAGCAAGCAAAGTGAACGGGTCAAAGTCTAACGGTGCATTATCGCTTTCAATCTCTTTACACTTTTTAACACGTTTTTCTTTTTGTTTTTTAATTTTTTTATCCTTTTTAGGTAAATCGTTATCGCTTTTAGATATAACGGCAACAGAAGTATTCTGCTCGTTCATACTTACGTTTTCTTGTTCAAGCATAGCGCCCTCCTAAAACAGTTGTGATAAAATATATCATTTATCAACAAATATTTTTAATAAACCGTCTTTTTCTTATGCTACCATAAATTAAAGGTAAAATTATGAACGGTTTTTTTAATTCTTTTATAAGCGGTCTGTTTTGCACAGGGTTATTGTTTTTTATAAGCTTAGTTTCGGTTGTCGGCTGTAAGGTTATAGCCGTAAAAATCAAACGCCTATTCCCTAAAAAACAAACGGTTCAAACTCCGATAGAGAGCGATAAACCGCAAGCGCCCAAAAAGCGCAAGCGTAAACCGTCCACCGTGCGAAGCATAGAAATTGACCCCGAACAAATTGACAGAATTTACGTTAAAAAAATTTCTTAGTCGTACTTTTTAACGTTGCTTTCGTCGCCCCAAAGGCTTTCAAGATGATAAAATAGCCTTGTTTCATCGTTAAAGATATGAACGATAACGTCGCCGTAATCAAGCACAGCCCACCTACCTTCACGAACACCTTCACGGCGAACGGGTGCAACGCCAATCTTATCCATTTCTTCTTCAACGTGCTCAATCAAAGCACGGGTTTGTGCCATCGACCTACCACTTGCTATAACGTAATAGTCGGCAACTGACGATTTTTCTCTAACGTCAACACTAACAATGTCTTGCGCCTTGCGTGCGGAAAGAACCGCACAAATCTTTTCAACAAATTCGTTTGATTTCAATTTTATTTCCATCCTTTTTAGTTTATTTATCATCGTCAACGTAATAGTTGAACGCATTTATCGTTTGAAAGTATATATACTGCTTTTTATTTAGTAAGTGCAAAAATTCTTCCTTTAAGCACTCAACAAAGCACTTTTCAAAATCTTCTTTTTCATAAAGTGTGCGTAAATATTCCACCCCGTCGTAATCCCGACCTTCTTCAATCATATCGGCAACGAAAATAAGTTTAGAAAGCGTGCTCATTTCAGCCTTTCCGGAAGTATGAAACCTTATCGCATCAATAATTTCTTCATCGAAAACGCCCAAGACGTTTTGCGCAATATAAGCGCCCAAAAAAGCGTGAATAACAGGGGTAGGCACGTCGTCAGGCAAGCAAAAACCGTCAACCGTTTTGTAATCAATATACTTTGCGCAGTCGTGCAAAGTGGCTGCCGTTGTTACTTTTTCCAAATCAAGTCCAAGTTCTTTTGCCCTTTTAAGCGCACAAACAACAACGTCTGCCGTGTGCTTAATGCGTTTTTCGGGAAGATTTTCTATAATAAATTTTTGGTACTTATCAGGTAAATATAGATTATTATTTTTTGCGTATTCACTCACCCCGTCGGGCGCATACGGCATATTTAGACCAAACTGACTGTATATGCGCATTTTCGTGCTTGAAGTATTTTTACCCAAATACGATAGCCGAACAAATTCACTGTTAAAACGCTCCTTAAAATACTGCCGTTCACGCTCATAGTCAGTAAAAAAATTTTCCCTATCAAACACGGCGATAGTGCAAGCACTCAAAATTCGTTCAGGATAGCGCCAATTCTTAAAATCGGTAAGCATATCCCCACCCATTATAAAATAAATTTGTGCGTTAGTCGTGCTTTTGAAATGCTCAACCGTAATGTAGGTGTAACTTTTGCCTTGCTTTTGAATTTCATAATCACAAACTTCAACGTTAGGATAGTTCTTAAATGCAATGCGTAGCATATTAAGCCTATCTTGTGTGGGCGCAGGTGCAGCACTTTTATGCGGAGAAATATAGGTCGGCATAACAAGCAGTTTATCAAGATTAAGTTCTTTAACGGCTGATAACGCTAAGTTGACGTGTTCAATATGCACGGGGTTAAACGTTCCACCTAAAATACCTATTTTCTTCATACCGATATTATCGCACATTTTCAAAATAAAATCAATACTTTTTTTAACTTTTCCCTTTCTTTTTAAGCGCAGTTATAAATTTGTAATTTTTGGGTATAATCATAAAAAATTTAAGTATAGGATTTTTTATGAAATTTTCACTCATAGCCGTTATTGACGCACTTTTTACCGCTTTTATAACTTTTATTTTGTCTTTTGTTATTTTAAACTACTTTGTCGTTCGCCCATATTCTGTAATCTTTTCAATTTGCATTGCAATCCCCTTTCTAATGCTTGCATTTATGCGCCTATCCGTTAAAGACAAAACAAAAAAACTAAAAAGCGCCCAAGAAAAAGAAAAAAATTCGGTTATAACCCAACTCAATCTTTTTTCAGACTCAGAACAGCTTGACCTTTTTTTAACCGCCCTTAAAAAGAAAGACGTTTGTGCCGAAAAGAAAAAGAACGCCATTTTTATAAAGGATAAAAACGCCGTTTTATTTATAAAGTTTTCTTACGACGGTGTAACCAAAACCGACGTGGTTAGGGCTTTCAATACTATACCGAAAAACTCAACCGCCTACATTTTTTCCGACACCTTTGGCGTTGAACTTAAAAACTTTATAAACCGCTTTGACGGGAAAATTATTGCCGTTGACGGATATAAAACGTATAAATTCTTAAAAGAAAACGACTGCCTGCCCACCCCTAAATACAATTTTACTAATAAGAAGATTTTTTCCGACGGCTTTTTCCCCGCTTTTTTGGGCAGAAAAAAAGCCAAAAGCTATCTTGCTTTCGGCTTTATCTTTTTGGTTATGAGTTACTTTGTACCAATAAAAATTTACTATATAATTTGCGGTTGCTCCTTTTTATTTCTTTCGCTCCTTTGTAGGCTTTTCGGCAAAGAAATTAAAGCGTAAAAGTGGCGTTATAATAATTCAATCCGCTTATTGTTAATAATTTTAAATATACAGTTGTATATAGTGTTTTTACTCTATTTATCATAGTTTAAGTTTAACATAGTTGGCAGTTTTTGTCAATAGGTATTTTAAAAATATAACCACTGTTGCGAACGCAACAGCGGTGTTTTTTTGCATTAAATTAAAACTCTATATGCTCAACTTTGGGGTTAGAACTTCTTCTATAAAAAACAAGTTTTCTGCCCGTTGCACATACGAATTCTGCGCCCAACTTTTCTGCAATAATAAAGCCTGCTTCCTTTGGAATAAGGTCGGAATTTTCAAGCACGGTTACCTTTATAATTTCCCTTTTTTCAATGGCTTTGTCAAGGCTTTCTATAAGTGCTTCATTTACGCCAAGTTTACCAACTTGCGTTACGGGGTCTATATTTTGTGCGATAGAACGCAAATTTGCCCTTTGTTTACTTGTCAACATAATTTCTCCTTTTAATTAATCTACAAATTCAAATTCTTCGCCACCGATTATTATGGTAGATTTATCGGTAGCACCCATTGCACGAAGTTCTTTAATAATTCCCCTATCACGCAACACCTTATGCAAGTATGCAAGAGAGTGCATATCGTCCATTACGACGTTACGTTTAAGCACGTCGATAAGTGTTCCTTCGATAACGAACGTTTCGCCTTCTTTGAAAATTTCATAGTCAAGCCTATCGGGTTTAACGTAATTAAATTCTTCAAATTCAAGCGGTTTAACGGGCGGAAGTTTTGAAAGAGTTTCGTACATTGCCTTTAACAATTCGTTAAGTCCGTCCCCTGTTACTGCGGATACGCATATTACTTTATGTTTTCTGCCTATTTGTTTTTTAAATTCCTTAAACTTTTCTTCCGCACCATAAACGTCAAGTTTATTTGCAACAACAATCTGTTTTAACTTTGAAAGTTCTTTACTATAATTTTTTAGTTCAGCGTTTATCTTTAAGTAATCATCGTAAGGGTCTCTACCTTCCACACCCGAAACGTCTACAACGTGAACTAACATTCTTGTTCTTTCAATGTGTTTTAAGAACTCTATGCCAAGCCCTGCACCATCGCTTGCACCTTCGATTAACCCTGGGATATCCGCAACTATAAACTGATTATCATAGTAATCAGCAACGCCAAGGTTGGGGGATAACGTAGTAAAGTGATAGTTTGCAATCTTTGGTCTTGCACGGGTAATCTTACTTAAAATAGTGCTCTTCCCAACGTTTGGAAAGCCCACCAACCCCACGTCTGCAATAGTTTTAAGTTCAAGCACAACCTGTTTTGTTTCGGTCTTTTCACCCGTTTGTGAAAAGTGCGGTGCGTGTCGCCTTGCATTAGTAAACCTTGCGTTACCCTTACCGCCGTCCCCACCTACTAAAACAACCTTTTTTTGTCCGTCGGTAAACATATCGGCAATAATTCCACCGCTTTCTCTATCCTTAATAACCGTACCCAAAGGCACACGCAAGACTAAATCTTTACCCGCTTTACCAAAGCAGTTTTTTGAACCGCCTTGTCCACCGTTTTCTGCAACGTATTTGGTTTTATAGTAATAGTCGGCAAGGTTAGTTAAATGTTGGTCGGCAATAAAAATTATATCGCCCCCTTTTCCGCCGTCACCACCGTCAGGTCCGCCTGAAACTTTTCCTTTATAATGCACGAAAGAAGTTATTCCGCTTCCGCCGTCGCCTGCTTTTATTGTAATTAACGCTCTATCTATAAACATATTTCACCTTTTAATTTTTTTTAAGCATTCTTTATTTATAGGGCAGTTTTCACAGTCGGGCTTTCCCGCCTTGCAATAACTTCTGCCTAAATATATTAGATAATGGTGCGACCTTGACCAATCGCTTTCGTCCAAAATTTTCATTAAACCCTTTTCGGTATTTAAGGGGTTATCCGCCCTAACTAACCCTATTCTATTCGCCACCCTAAAAACGTGCGTATCCACTGCAATAGCGTTTCCCTTAAATGCGACGCTATACACTACGTTCGCTGTCTTTCTGCCAACCCCTGCAAGCGAACGCAAATCTTTTAAATTATCGGGAACGCACCCACCGAATTTTTCGATTATATCTTTACTTGCACTTAAAATATGCTCTGCTTTTGACTTATATAGTCCACAAGAATATATGTATCTTTCAAGTTGTTCTTGCGATAAGGTGAGCATCGTTTCGGGCGTATTAAATTTTTCAAAAAGCACTTCGGTTACCTTATTTACTCGTGCGTCGGTGCACTGCGCCGATAGCACCACCGCCACAAGCAGTTCGTACGGAGTTCTAAAATTTAGTGCCGGCTTGTCCGTAAATATCCCCGCAAGCTTTTCTACTATTATCTTTGCGGTCTTTTTGTTCATAATTTTTACCAACATTAGTTTAACACAAGCAACGGGGATTTTACAAGCGTTTTTTTTAGTATTTAACTAAATACTTCTTACAAAACGCTTTCCTGATACAACGTTTACAAGAAAAAATCCCGCAAACGACGACAGCTTTGCCGTATGCACTGCCCTTTTCACCTGAGAAAAGTTCTCTTTTTTCACCTTTACCGAAAGTCCACACCCCACGCCCGCTTCCTTTGGCGTGTTTATTATCTCACAGCCAAGTCCGTTGGCTCTTAAATATTCGTAAAACTTTACGGTGTGCGCTCTTGAACGGAACGCCACTACAACGTAGTCCATAAAACTTCCTCCTTTGCATAAAAGGAATATTTCCTTTATACAATATAGTATTAAGCCGTTTTGGTTTTTGTTACACTTTTTAAGGAGAGTTTTAATGATTTATTTTGACAACGCCGCAACGGGCGGTTTTAAACCTCGTGCTGTTTCCGACGCAGTTTGTACCGTTATGCGCTACCTTTGCGCTAACCCCGGAAGAAGTGGGCATCGACTATCGCTTGTTGGTGCCGAAATACTGCAAAATACACGCTCTTTTCTTGCCGACTATTTCGGCGCAAAAGAAGACCACGTTATCTTTACCAAAAACTGCACCGAAGCGCTTAACCTTGCAATATTCGGTTCGCTTAAATCGGGTGGGCACGTCATCACCACCGTCTTAGAACACAACTCTGTTCTTCGCCCGCTAACCGCACTCAAAGAAAAAGGTTTAATCGAACTTGACGTAGTTAGTGAGCGTGGTTATTCAAGTTTATATGAAGCCGTTTTAGATAAAATTAAACCAAATACTTATTTGATTGCTATAACTGCCGTTTCCAACGTTACGGGTGAAAAAACACCCTTTGAAAAGCTAGGCAAACTTGCAAGAGAAAGGGGCATTTTGTTATTAGTAGACGGTGCGCAAGGCGGTGGGCACGTTCCTATAAATCTTGAAGCGCACGGCATTTCTATGCTTGCGCTTGCAGGACATAAAGGGCTTTACGGCATTATGGGTAGTGGCGTGCTTATCTTTGATGAAAACGTTGAACTTGCCCCTTTGCTTTACGGCGGAACAGGAAGCGAATCATTTAATCTAAATCAGCCAAAAGCACTGCCCGAAAGACTTGAAGCAGGCACTTTGAATCTTCCCGCTATCGCAGGCTTATTTGAAGGTGTAAAATTTATTAAAAGCAACCAAGAAATTTTTGCACGCCACCTTTATTCTTACACCGAATTTTTAATTACTGCCTTAAACAAAATGGATGGCGTTACCGTGTATTCCAAACCCAACAGTTCAGGTATAGTTTCGTTTAAGTTGAACGATATGCCAAGCAATGAAGTTGCAGACCTATTAAATTCGGAATACGATATCGCCGTCCGTGGTGGATTTCATTGCGCACCGCTTATACATAAATACTTAAACACACAAGACGATGGCCTTGTTAGAGCAAGCCTTGCCGTACAAAACAGCACCCGTGAAATAAACTTTTTTATCCGTGCAATAGATAATATTATAAAGCGTTAGATTTTTTTGAGTTCTTCGGCTACCTTAAACAATATCTTGCGTTTTTTTGCGTCAAGCATAGGTGTTATCATACTTACAAAGTTATCTATATCACGGTTTGATAAAGTTCCACGCTCTTTGCCCTTTTTGGCTTCTTCGTAAATGGCTTTTAAAAGTTCGGTTTGGCTTTTGCCGTCAAACTTGCCGGCAAGCGAACCTACAAGATTTGCTAAATTTGGGTCAACGTGCATTGAACTTGCATCACCGTTTTTGTTACTTCCACCACCTGCGCCACCGTTTTTTACATATTCGTTAAAATCCATATTTACCTCCCAAATAAAATTACTTTCAATTTTATTCTATGAACTTCATATACTGTATTGTTAGTGGAATAGTTATGGAAATATTACAATTTTTATTATCTTTTTTAACAAAAAATTTAAACACAAGTTTTCTTGCGCCCATTTTTGAACTTTTTAAGAACAATAACTTTGACTTAAAAAGCGTTTTAAACAATCTTGACGTAAGTGCAATTATGCCCGTATTAAAAGAGATTTTTTCTTCCTTTAATATGAAAAGCCCGACACAAACGGTCGGGCAAAACGTTTACGGGCTTAATCCCATTGCTAACGTTGCTGATAAAGATATAATTTATACACTCAATAAATATTTAGGTCAGCCTAGTTTAGCGTAGCTTGCGCACGCAAGATTGCTCCCACGCCCTTTTCTACTGAATTTTCGGCAGTGGTGGTTATGCCTTTGCCGTGAATACAAGTTGTTCTATCAGGCCATAAAATACTTGCGGTGGTAATTTTTATTGCAGCACCGTCTGCAAGCGGAAAGGTCGATTGCATAATGCCTTTACCGTAAGTTCTTGCAATATTGTTTGAGTTACGCTCTAATATAAGCCTATCTTTGCTAAAAAAATCACCGTAATGTAGCATTGCGCCTATTAAGCATTCTGATGCCGAAGCCGTGTATTCGTTTGCAATAACCGAAATTGCCTTTATATTATCGTTAAACGCATTGATGCTAGTTTTATATTCTTCTTCACCCGTTTTTCCACGCGAAACTGCCACAAGCGTATTGTTTTTGCCTTGATTTTTTATAAGCAATCCTGCAACGCTTGTTAAAACAGTCATATATCCACCACCGTTATCCCTTAAATCAAGAATAAGTTTGGTTCTTCCACGTTCTTCCATAAAAGATAGTGCCACTTTTAGTTGAAGCGCAGCACTGCCTTCAAACTGGTCCAACTTAATATATGCCGTGTCGTCGTCTAAAATAGCGCTCATCTCGTCGCTTGGTTCACTAAACTGAGTATCTTCCGTTCTAAAACACAAGCGCTTTTCGCTATCGTAATAAGTAACGTACGATACGAAATAATCTTGTTTTTCAAGAACGCATTCTTTTTCTCCGTCAAAAATAAGCGTTACCGTATCACTTTTTTCTTGACTGTCTAAAAAATTCAAAACGTCTTTTCCCGTAGAAAAATCAATGCGTGTTTGGTCGGGCGTTATTCCTGCAATAATAACGTCACCCTTTTTTACACCAGCTAAATCAGCAGGTGAATTACCTATAACCTTAAAGACGGCAAGTGAATCTTCTAGAATTGTTAAACCTATGCCGTTATATAATCCCAAACCTTCTTGCAAAGACTTGTTTCTTTCTTCCGCAGTGTAATATTCGCAGTATCTGTCAAGCAAATTCTTTACGATAGCGTCGGCATAATCTTCTTTTGTAAAATCGTAAGGTTCACCCGTTTCGGGATTAATAATGTAACCGTGCTGTTCTATAAGTGCAACGATATTATCAACTTCCCTTACCTTTTTAGGCTTAGAAAGTTCGCTCGCAAAATAACCGCCTATAAAAGATAAGCACACGATAACCGCCATTAAGATTGACAATATTATCGTTTTTTTGTTGCTATTTTTCTTTTGTGGCAAATTATTTTCTTTATTTATCATTTTATCTAACCAACCTTGAAAGTATAGTTATCAAACGGAAGGTAACGGCGTCTGAAAACTTGCGAATATTAAGCCCCGTTGCCTTTTCGATTTTATCTAGCCTGTAAGTTAAAGTGTTACGATGAAGATATAACTTTCTTGAAGTTTCGCTAACGTTTAAACTGTTTTCTAAAAATTCTTCGGCAGTATTAATCATTTCTTCATCCGAAAAAATTTCTCTTGCCCCTGTATCCATAAGCATTTCAAGATTTTCGTTAAGCTTATATTTGGGTAAATCTTCAAGCATTCTTATTAAAATGTATTCCTTAAACGAATGTACGTCACCTTTTGAATCAATGGCGTTGCGCATTCTAACAGCAGTCATTGCCTGTGAAAAAGAAGTGCTTAAATCGGCAATGGTCTTAACCGTTCCGCCGATTGCTATTCTAACGTGCGTTCCCGCTTCTTCATAGATTGATTGTTTCAAAAATTCTGCATACTCAGTTGAAGACTGATATTCGCCCGTTTCATCATCCATAAACTTTACAAACGCAAGTTGTTCATCATCGACCTTAACGACAAAATCTAACCCTTCCGAACCGTAGTTGTTAAGAATATTTTTAACGTCGTTAAGTGCGCTTGCCTTAACGCTTATTACAAGCACGAACGCAGGCATATCACGCATAGAATACTTACGCATATACCTTGATATTTGTGCGTGGTTTGTTTCGCCCATAAGTATTGCCTTGCAAAAATCCGTCCTTGATAAGCCCGATTCCTTAAAAAATGAGTTTTCTGCAAGTTCGCCGATTAAGTACGCATAATTTTTTTCTGCCGTACTTGCACCGTTAAGTCTACCGATAAAACACTTGCTTTTATACTTGATTAAAAACAACGTCCTATTTAAGTTTGCGTCGGAAATTATACCTTCAAACCCGGTAGGCACGGTTTCATCTACACCTTTATTGCCGGCGATAAACTCCCCGTTTGATGAATAAACCGAAAAGTCTATCCCCGTCTTTTCTCTTATTCCGTTAATAAAAATTCTAATATCTGCGTCCATTTTTACGCCCTTTGCATTTAATATAATAAGATAATATCATTTTTTTTGCCAAATTTCAATCAAAACAAACGCTTTTATGCAAATTGCACAAAAAAAATTAAAACCGCTCCGTTTTTGCGAAGCGGTTAATTGTTTTATTTAAGCAATTCTTTTGCAAGTTCTTTAAGTGCCGAACGGCTTTCATCGTTAAGGGCAGAAAGAATTTTTACGTTAGTGTTTAGATAGTTAAGGTTTTTACATTTTTCAAGCATTGAAGTCATAACCTTTGTCGCTACGGGCGCCCAACTGCCGTTTTCAATAAACCCTACCGTTTTGTTGGTAAAATTACGTTCTGTCAAGTGGTTTATGAACTCACGCATAAACGGGAAAATTTCACCGTTATAAGTGGTTGTTGCTAAAACTATTTTACCATACCTAAACGCATCTTCAACATTTTCCGCCATATCGCTTCTTGCAAGGTCTGTAACCACAACTTTTTCACAGCCACCGTCAAGCAAAAGTTGTTCAAGCTCTAAAACGGCTTGCTTAGTATTGCCGTAAACAGAAGTGTACGCAATCATAACACCCTTACTTTCGGTGCGATAACTTGACCAAATATCGTAAAGGTTGATATAATACCCTAAATTTTCACTTAATATCGGTCCGTGTAGTGGGCATATAACCTTTATATCAAGTGCCGAAGCCTTTTTAAGAACGGCTTGAACTTGAACGCCGTATTTTCCAACTATGCCAATATAATAACGCCTTGCTTCACACGCCCAATCTTCGTCAGCGTCAAGCGCACCGAATTTACCAAACGCATCGGCAGAGAACAACACCTTGTCGGTTTTATCAAAAGTCATAATAACTTCGGGCCAATGCACCATAGGCGCAGTAATAAAGGTTAGTTCGTGCTTGCCTAAGTTAAGTATATCCCCTTCGCCTACAACAACTTGTCTATCGGCAAAGTCCGTGCCGAAAAAGTTTTTCATCATAGTAAACGCTCTTGACGAAGAAACTATTTTTGCCGACGGATACTTATTTGCAAAGTTCAATATGTTTGCAGAGTGGTCGGGTTCCATGTGTTGAACGATTAAGTAATCGGGAAGCCTGCCACCTAGTGCATTTTCAAGATTACTAAACCATTCGTCCTTAAAATTCTTGTCAACTGTATCAAGTACTGCGACCTTTTCATCAAGTATAACGTAAGAATTATACGCCATACCGTTTGGAACAACGTATTGCCCTTCAAACAAATCAATGTTATGGTCGTTTACGCCAACGTATAGTATATCTTTTGAAATTTTCATATAAAAACTCCTTGTTTTAGCCTATGCTATTATATCAAAGAGCACCTAAAATGTCAATTTTTATTTGCCTTATTTGCTCTTTAATTATTACATAATATTAACGCAGTATTTTAAAATCAAAACCACCACTTGAAGTGGTGGTTTTGATTTAGTTTAATTATTTGTTTTCTTCTTCGGCAGGAGCTTCGCTATCTTTGTTCTTTTTAGCTAACTTCTTTTCCATTTTAAGTCTTTGCTTTTCAGCTTCAGCAGCAGCTTTTGCTTCTTCTTCTGCAAGTTTTGCAGCAGCTTCGGCAGCCTTTGCAGCAGCTTCTTCTTCACGCTTAGCTTGCAATGCTTCGATTTCCGCTTTGTTATCTTCGCTACGAGCAAGGATAGTAACTTCGGTATCCTTATCGAAGATGTGGCAGTGTTCGATGTCAAGTGCAATCTTAATGGTGTCGCCAGCCTTAGTGATTGACCTTGAATCAACTTTTGCAGTAAGGTTACTTACGTCGTCAACGATACTCTTGATAGATTCTTCGCCTTCGGGCGCAATTTCAGACCTTGTCTTGCAGTAAAGAAGTGTTTCAGAACCCAAAGCTTCAACAACGTCAACTTTAACTTCGATGCACTGTCTCTTAGCATCGCTAACCCATGCTTGTTCATCGTGAATATCTTCAGGTCTAATACCAAACACGATTTCTCTATCTGTGTTAAGGTATTTGTCAAGATTTACGATGAGGTCAACCTTTTCCTTGGGGAGAAGAATTTTTTCTAAACCGAATTCAACGTATACTTTGCTCTTGGTTCCGGTAAGTTTGCCGGTAAAGAAGTTCATTTGAGGCGTTCCGATGAAGCCTGCAACGAACTGGTTAATCGGGTAATCATAAAGATTGATAGGAGTATCAACCTGTTGCATAAAGCCGTCTTTCATAACTACGATTCTAGTACCCATAGTCATAGCTTCAACTTGGTCGTGGGTAACGTAAATGAAGGTGGTTGCAAGTCTGTTGTGGAGCTTGGTGATTTCCGTTCTCATTTGTGAACGAAGTTTTGCGTCCAAGTTTGAAAGCGGTTCGTCAAGAAGGAATACCTTAGGTTCACGAACGATTGCACGACCAAGTGCAACACGTTGACGTTGACCACCAGAAAGAGCCTTCGGCTTTCTTGAAAGGTACATTTCAATACCAAGAATTCTTGCAGCTTCTTTAACCCTTTGGTCGATTTGGGCTTTGGGCATTTTTCTAAGTTTAAGACCAAACGCCATATTATCGTAAACAGTCATGTGAGGATACAATGCGTAGTTTTGGAAAACCATTGCAATATCCCTATCCTTAGGCGCACGGTTGTTTACGAGAACGCCGTCAATGTAAAGTTCGCCGGCAGAAATTTCTTCTAAGCCTGCAATCATACGAAGCGTTGTTGATTTACCGCAACCAGAAGGTCCAACGAATACGATAAATTCTTTGTCTTCAATGTCAAGGTTGAAGTCCGTAACAGCGGTAACGCCAGACGGATAAACCTTGTAGATGTTTTTTAAGTTTAAACTTGACATAATTTTCCTCCGCGGTGCAAAATCGCACCATTTGTTTTTACTATTATATTTTACTACATTTTGCTCTATTTTACAATGGGCAAATGTAATAAATAAACTTTTCTATTATGTATAAAATGCACAAATATCAATCTAGCTCGTCCAAAGTGAGTTCGTAAGCGGGTGCAAACTCTTTTAAGTAGTAGTCAACTTCCGCAACTTTCATCGCTTTAAGTTCACTGCCGATTGATGACTTCGCTTTTTTAAATTCCGAATTACCTGCCTTTACTTCTTCAACGCACTTTAAGTATGCCGACAGTCTATCTGCACACTTGACGAGTTTATATTCAAAAGAACTTTCATCGGGGATTATTAGGGGCAAATAATCTTCTTTAAGCGTTTCGGGTAGCATATTTAAGAGTTTTTCGCACGCATTCTTTTCCAAGTCTTTATACGCCGACTTAATTTCAGGGTTAAAGTACTTTATAGGCGTTGGCAAGTCGCCCGTTATAACTTCGCCAACTTCGTGATACTGTGCAAGTAGCACAACTTTGTTTATATCAACGCTATTCCCCATAATCTTGTTGCTAATAAGTGCAAGTGCGTGCGCAATGACTGCCACTTGCTGACTGTGTTCCATTATATTTTCTTCACGGACAGAGCGCATAAGCGACCAACGCTTGATAAATTTCATTCTGTTTAAAAAGGCAAAAAACTTAAACATTATATATATCCCCTTTTACGTCAATTTTTTTACAAATATTTTTTTGTTGGATTTACATTTTATCATATATTTTTGCTTGACGCAATAAAATAAAAGTGATATTATGAGTTCAATAAAAAATTTTAATATTCGCTATGGGTGCCGCAAGGCTGAGATTATACCATTTGAATCCGCAAGATAATGCTTGAAGGAAATGCAAATTATAACGCTTTATTTAGCGCACCCAATCGGGTGCGCTTTTGTTTTTAGGCTAGTAGCGAATAAAGGAGGACTTATGTCAAATCTTTTAACCCCTTACGCAATCGACGTTTTTGAGCCGATTGCAAAATGGACGTCATTAGGCGTAGTATTAGCGCTTATCGTCTGTGCAATAGCCGTGTTCTTTGCTAAAAAGAATTACTTCCCAAAGTTTTGTAAACTTGCACTGTTCGGCTTGCTTATCTATCTTTTAGTTGTTGGTATAACCGGACTTATTATGGAAATTGCAAAGAGCTTTGACCCCACTTACGTTGAGGAAAATTATATGGATAGACAAGCGGTAACAAAGTATATATTTATCCCTATAACCTGTCTATTGTTCTTGCTATTATTAACTGCAATTTGCACTGCAATAGTTAATAAAAAGTCAAAGACCGACAACGTTAAAGCAAACGTGAAAAAGACACTTGCTATTTTCGGAATAATCGACCTTGCTTGCCTTGTCGCAGTAGGCGTTCTTTTAACCGTTTACTTTGAGCAAGTAAAAGAGTGGTACACCACCTTAAACCAACCCGTTCTTTACGTTTCGTCAGCACTTGTAATAGTGATTATTATAGCGCTCAGTTTCCTTTTGGACAAAAACAATTCTCCACTAAACACACGCTGTCTATCACTTGCAGGCGTAACGGTTGCAATGAGTTTTGGACTTTCTTACATAAAGATTTTTGAAATGCCACAAGGGGGTTCTATAACGCTGTTTTCATTACTGCCCGTTATGATTTTTTCATACATTTACGGCACCAAAAAAGGCGTTTTCGTATGCCTTATATACGGTGTTTTACAAGCAATACAAGACCCGTGGATAATTCACCCTGCGCAATTCTTGCTTGACTATCCCGTAGCGTTTGCAGCAATAGGTCTTTCGGGTGCGTTTGCAAACCTTAAATCATTTAATAAACTTCCACAGGTTGCCTTTTTATTAGGCGGAATACTTGCAGGCGTTATTAGATTTTTATCGCACGTTTTATCGGGAGTATTTGCTTTTGCCTCAACTTACGCTGGCGATTTAGATTCTTGGCTATATAGCCTTGGCTATAACAGTTTTGTGTTTATCGACTTAGCAATCGTTCTGGCAGTAGGTATGGTAGTATTTTCATCAAAATCTTTCTTAAAAGAACTAAAAAAATATTAACCAAAAAACACATATCCCCGTGTTGCGTCCTTGCAACACGGGGATATTTTTTTATTTATTTTTCGTATACTACAAGCGCTTGACCGTAATCAATATCATATTCAACCGCACAATCCATAACAACGTTGCTTATACCTCGTGTATCGGCCGTGGTCAGCGTAAGTTTATTTAACGGATAATATAGTCCGCTTGAACAGTTAAACTTACAATCGCCACCGTAAGGAATAAACGATAACGTACTGCCTTTTTTGTCAATTAGTTCCGTTATGGTAGCACCGTCTTTTATATAAGCATTAACACCCAAATCTTTTGCGATTTTAAGAAGAGCAATATTACCTAAAACGTGTTCAATCTTTCCACCGTAAGCGCCGTAAATAACTATCGTTTTTGCGCCCTGTTCAACAGCAAACCTTACGGCACGTTCACCATCTGTAAAATTTTTTTGGGCGTCAAGTGCTATTACGTTTTCATTTTTAGGTGCCGTTTTTAAACTGTCAAAATCACCAACGACAGCAAGCACGTTCTTAACCCCAACTTTATCCTTAAACTTATACCCAGCGTCCGCATAAATAACGTTTTGTTCAC
>JAGASB010000281.1 GCA_017621955.1 Clostridia bacterium
CCTTGTGAAGAATTTGCAAGAGATTCTTTCCCTTGGGCAAGAATGTCTAAAGGAAAAAGAACTACAAAAGCTATAACGTGCAAGCTATTCTTTGCCAAAATTTTTGATATGATGCAGTGGGTTCCCGAATTTAGATATAAATTATTAGGGAAAGTTATCCACTCTAATGGAGAATACTTACTGGCTTTTGATTTAACATCAACTGAAGTGTATAAACGCACTAGTGCAGTTGGTGAAAAACCTAAAACTTCAAGAACGCCTATATTCCCTTATGAATGGCAAAATCAATTTGGAATGCCTTATTATGAACACCAAAAGTCTATGCAAATTGATAAATTTGAAGGCTACGCTATATATTCAATTAAGGAAACTAAATCAGGCAAAACGCTCATTCCAAAGGATGCCGAAACACTACCACTACTTATAGAGCCACAAGAAAACGTTACTGAAACAAAACAGGAGTAATTTATGGAATATTCTAATATAACTATAGATGCAAAAAGAAATAGAATACGTTTTTATAAAACCCTTCTAAAAAGTTTAGGAAATCCCCAATACATAAGAATTATGGTCAACCAAGAAAAGAAAATTTTTATGGTATTATCTGGTGAAAAAGGCGTTGACTCAATAAAAATAAATAGCCATTTACAAACCGATAATAGTTATGAAATTCACAGCAAACTTTTTATAGAAAAACTTTGTGAAATGATGAACTGGGCTGATACTTCTTGCAGCTATAGAATTGAAGGTGATTTAGAAAATGCCCCTGAAAGCGTTGCTTTTAATCTTGAAAACGCAATAAAACTTAATACAGAAGGAATAGAAACAAATGAATAATCTACCAAAACTAATAATATCAGAAGAATTTAGAGATTTAATTCGCCCCTTAAAACACAGTGAATTTATTCAACTTGAAGAAAATATTTGTAAAGATGGATGCTTGCAGCCGATAATAATATGGAACGGCACTATTGTTGATGGTCATAATAGATATGCTATTTGCTTAAAGCATAATATACCTTTCACAACTAAAAATATGACGTTTTCTTGCAAAGACGAAGTAATTGCTTGGATTTGTAAAAATCAACTTGGTAGAAGAAATATATCTGAAGAAACACGCCATTATTTAATAGGTCGTCAGTATGAATCAGAAAAAAATATTTTAAGGACTAAAAACCCTAATGGTTATAATCAATATACTGACCCAAATTCCACTAAAAAACACACACCTATAAAGTATAGAGTTAGTCCAAGCCGACATACTACAGCGCAAAGAATTGCAGACGAAAATCACGTTACTCACGGAACTGTTCAAAAATATGCTGTTTTTACAAAGGCTCTTGACGAAATATCTAAAAAAGAACCTGAATTAACAAGAAAAATATTATCTGGGAAATATAAAATTTCACATAAGAATATTATGGCTTTGTCCGAATTAAGTGCCGAAGAATTAAGAAAGATAAACAAAAGAGTTGAAAAAAATAATTTACCTTATATGCGATATAGTTCAACCCGTCGTGCCATAGAAAACAAACCAGAAGAACCAAAGCCAGTTAAGTTGTTAAGAACACCTTCTATTAAAGATATGCCCGAATATGACCCCGATTCAACAATCGTGGAATTATCCTTAACTATTCCTTCTTGGATTAGTTCAATTAAAAGAATGGAAAATAATACAAACCTTGACAATGTTTCTGATACTGCCATAGGCGAATTAGAAAATGCTTTATTAGATTTACACTCTATAATAGAACTTATACTTAAAAGATTAAGGGAGAACTAAAAATGGAAGATTTTAGCATATTTATTCCAAAAGTTCATTTTGAACTAATTCCAATTAAAAACCTTGTTTCTCATCAAGATTACCAAAGAAACCTTTCATTATCACACATTGAACGTGCTGCTGAAAACTTTGATATACACCAAATCAATCCCGTTAAAGTAAGTAGGCGTGATGGCATAAACTACGTATTTAACGGACAACATACAGTAGAAATAATTGCTCTTGTTTCAGGTTCTAGAGATACGCCAGTATGGTGTATGATTTATGATGAGCTTGACTATGAAAACGAAGCAAATATATTCGCAAATCAAATGAAATATGTAAAACCATTGTTGCCTTACGAAATTTTTATGGCTAACTTGGAAGCCGGTAACCAAGACCAAATTTTAATAAGAGATTTAATTGAATCTTACGGCCTTACAATAGGACCACAAAAAGCACCAGGCATTATTTGTGCTATATCTACCGTTGAATTTATATACCAAAAATATGGTTATCAAACTTTAAGTAGAACTTTGCGTTTATGTATTGCAACTTGGGAAGGCGATATGCACTCATTTAGCGCAAATATGTTAAAAGCTATTGCAAAGTTAATAGTTACTTACAAAGATGCTTTAGATGACGAAGTTTTCAAAGAAAAACTTGGTGCTATTTCTATAAAAACCTTAACAAGAAATGCAAAAGATAGACGTGCAGGAGCTATGGGCTTTGCTGAAGCAATGGTTTTAGAATATAACGGAAAAAAGAAATTTTCCCCTTATAGATTATCCATCAACAAATTGTATTTGAAAGACTATTTCTCTAATGATTTTAATGAAATAGATGATACTGAAACATATATGCCAGATGATGCCAAAGTAATTGAAAATGAATTGTTAGAAGATGAAACTACTCTTGAAGATGATGTAATAGAAGAATAAAATAGGATGCGCCTAAAATTTGGTAGCATCCACTTTACATTAGAAATAATACATTACAAATATAACAGCAATATTAAACGAAAAAGTGGTTGCGCTAAAAATGTTTACGCAACCACTTCTTTTAATTTTTTATTGTCTTTAAGCACTTTTCTTTCAAAAAAATCTTTATTGCTTCTGTATTAGTATCTTCATAATACTGAACTAAAAGTTTCTTAAATTCAGGAACTATATTTTCTGGCACAACCATTAACCCACCTGCTTTAGATATTAAATAATGGTTAGCAAATATAATTGCAGTTCTCTTATTGCCGTCATTAAATATCTGCGTTTTCATAACATATAAAGCAAGTTCAATAGCAATATCTACAGCATCTTGTGAGCTTTGAATAATCGCATCTATTTCTTCTTTAACAACTTGTTCTATCGGTAATGGTGGAATATAACTTGAACCGCCTATTTTAACAGGCACGCCCCTAATTCTACCACCTTCTTGATAAAAGCCTTCGTTTACAAGTTTCGCTATATATTGACATACATAATATGATGTAGGGGTTTGAATAACGTCTTTATCTAAAACAAATTCCCAAGCGTGTTTAAGATTTAATATCTTTTGAACGTCTTCTGCACTAACGTTATTTACCTTTCCGTTTTCTATAATCATCTCTGTATCAGGAAATGTCGTTGCAACACCTTCCAAAACTGCTTGGTCGTAAATTATAGATTTCATATTTGCTCTTACAAAATCCATATTTAATACAACACTAGGAGAAAGTTCTTCTTGACTATAACCTAATTTTGCCAATTCTTTTTCCACGCTACGAATATTCTTCTTTAATTCTTTCGCTTCCTTTACCCCTTTAAGTAAAACTTGATAAAGTTCATCAGAATATGGTCCAACATATGTTGAAGTCACTTTTCCTACTATTCTCTTTCTTATATACAAATACTTCTTTTCAGAAACTTCCTTTATTTCAACAGAACCATTATATGGAATTAAATTTAATCTTGCCTGAAATTCAGCTTTAGAACGTAATAAATCTTGTATGATTTCAAAATTATTTTTCATAGAAACTCCAATTAGGGAACATTTTTGTTTAGATTATATCATTTTGTTCCCTAAATGTCAATAGTATATGACACCTAAATAAAACAACTAACAATTTTTTAAGACTAAAACTCCATGTTTTCTTTCTAGGTCTTTAGCCTACTACACCCCAGCGAGCTTTACAAGGCGAAAGTAACTTTTTGAGTCAGATTAACCGTCTGGCTCTTTTTTATTTTACAAAAAGTTATTTCGTC
>JAGASB010000282.1 GCA_017621955.1 Clostridia bacterium
GGTTCACACGTTCAAGGCGCAAGCGCAAATAAACCAGGTAACGCAACGTCGCACTTCGTTGCAAGACATTTTGACTCTGACTTTATCAACTTGGGTTTTTCAGGTAACGCTTTGGGCGAACAAGAAATGGCCGAATTTATAGGTAGCATCGATGCTTCAATGCTTATTATGGAATACGACCATAACGCACCGAACGCTGATTATTTAAGGAAAACACACTATGCGTTCTATGAAACAGTGCGTAAGTTAAGACCCGATATGCCTATTATAATGACAAGTAAGCACGATTATTATATTTGCAGTTACTACGTTAAATCCCAAAAGGAAAACGTAGAAAGACGTAAAGTGGTTATTGAAAGTTACGAAAGGGCAAAAAAGAGCGGGGATAAAAACGTTTATTTTATAGACGGAAAAGACCTATTAAAAGGTCCAAATAGAGAAGATTGTACTGCTGACGGCGTACATCCGAATGATTTAGGGTTTTATAGGATTGCCCGAAAGTTTATAAAGTTTATAAAACAAAACAATTTATTAAAATAGAAAAACAAGTCAGTCGCTTGACTGACTTGTTTTTTTATTATATAATATTTTTATTATGAAGAATATTATTGATTTATACGAGCAAATTGAACGGACAAAAATCCAACTTTCCGTTAATAAAGACCAGGTTTTTTCCTATGTTTCTAAAACAAGTTTACATAGCGATATTACTGATTGGGCTTACGGCAAGGCGTTAGAAAGAGAATGTGTTGACCTTTCTGATGGTGAAAAACTTACAGGCTATGCCGACATTAAAGACGTGGATAGGCAGTATTATATAAAAGTTATTGCTTGTATGCCCGATTGGAAAAAGTACGTCAACTCATTAACCATTGAAGTAAACGGTAGTATTGCATACGATAAGGACGATACTTTTTTTGAACAAGTTAATCTTGGTTGGCCTGCGATTTATATTAAACTAGATAAAAATGTTCTTAAAAAGGGTGAAAACGAATTTTTAGTACACACTTCAAACGTAAGCGGTGGCGGACTATATTTGTCAGAACTTTCGCTTATAAGTTTTCCTAGTGCTAAAAACTTAACCCAAGTTTCAATCAGAAATTTTGCTAATTTAGGTGCAAAATTCGGCGTTGCTATAAAAGATGAAAACCGTGAATGCGCATTTGTTAAGGACGAAGTTAATTGCAAACTTATTAAGGTGAGTTATTATAAAGATTTGTGCGTGTTGACTTTTGAAAGCACTTGTCTTGGTAAAGCGTTTGCAACTGCTGTATTTGGTGATAAGGAAGTTAAATTATATATGCCCGAAATCGTTGACGGTGAAGAGTTTGTCTTTGGCACGGATAGTGATGACCACCGCCACGACGATAGCGACGAAACTGCATTTATATTTGAAACGGCAATACTTTCAAATATGGGCAATTTTATTCAGTTAAGACCTCAACTTGGCAGAAATCATTTTAAGTTGTTAAATAGGAAGGGCTTTGATGAATTTATAAATTTAATGGATTGTTTTGGTATGAAATATGGGCTTTGTGATGCAGATAAGGTGTTCCAAGATGCACCAAACATAAATCCTGAAATTTTTTATGGCGACCACGTTCATGAATCATATTTGTTTTTTAATCCAGGTCTAGTTGGTACGCCTTATGAAGAGCAATTCTTAATAGAGCCTGAAAAGTTAAATGTTTTGCAGTCTTTTGGCGAGGGAAGAGAACTTTATATGGACGTTTTAAGGCGTATGAAAATAAAGTATTCGCAAGGCAAAGGTTTAACGTCTTTTGGTTCGCCAAGTTTAATGTGCGTGTACGAAGGTGATTCTGGTGCTGATAGAATAACTATTGAACCCGTTTCAAACTTCAATCTTTTAACGGGCGCAGTAAGGGCAACCGATATGAAGATATGGGGCGCACATGTTCCAACCGACTGGTACTTTGGCGTTCCCGTTGACAAGGTTAAATCTAACAAATATCGCCTTGCAATGCAATATTTGTACTTAAACGGTGCTTCGTATATTTATGCGGAAAATTCATTGTTTAAGACCAATGCTTTCAAGCGTTGTGATTGGGAAAGTGAGTTTTGCTGTGATAATAGAAAAATTCAGCGTGAGTTTTTTGATTACGTTCAATCTAATAAAAGGGTTGGTAAGTTAAAGGTCAATAAAGCGTTCGTGTATGGTAACAATGAATTTTTTATGTGGAAACTTAACGATAGAATTGCCGAACTTAAAGAAAAAGATTGGGATTCTAACGTTTGGGGCAAGTGGGATAACTCATACCACATAGCGTGGAATGCAACGGAAGCGTGGCTTCCAACTAGTGATAAACAAAACGTTTATGAAAGTCCGCTTAATAAAAAGTTGTTTTCGGGTACGCCGTATGGCAACGTTGACATTGTTGGCGCAAATAAAGATTTTTCTAAGTATTCATCTTTGGCGCTCCTTGGTTGGAACACAATGGACGACCAAATGTTATCACGCTTAAAGGACTACGTTTATAATGGCGGAACGCTTATGATTTCATACGTTCACTTTAATTATACCGACAGAATTGACTTGCCGTTTGTTTTCCCGATAGCAAGTGAACTTAAAGATTTTATCGGTCTTGATATAACGGGTGAAAATATAACTAATGGTCAAGTTAAGTTTAACGATCAAAGTGTTGAGTTGTCTAACGTAAGCGTGGTTACGGGTAACGTTACTACGGCAACAGTTTTAGCAACGGATGATAACGAAACGGGCATTGTTTACAAGAACGCATACGGAAAAGGTAACGTTTACTTTATAGCATTTAACGAATATATAAGCAAAGAGAGCGATATTGAAGTTTATAAAAAAGTGCTTGATATCATCGGAAAAAATGGCGATGAATACTGTGATAATCCAAATATTTCGTATACGGTTCGTGAAACTGATGACAAATATATTATTGACGTACTTAATATGAACTGCTTGGAAAATGCCGTGGAAAAGTTTAATATAAGCTATAAAGGGCAAACTGTTAGCGGTAAGATTGAAGTTGGGCAGATTAAAAAATTTATATTAGATAAGTAAGGAAAAATATGCAAGATTTTATTTATAACACTCCTACCACAGTTTATTTTGGTAGGGATAAAGAAAAAGAAGTCGGTAAAATTATAGCGAGTTACGGCTACAAAAAAATAATGATGCAGTACGGTAAGGGCAGTATTAAAAGCTCTGGACTTTACGATACCGTTATTGCATCTCTTAAAGAAAATTCAATTGAAGTAATAGAGTTTGGCGGTGTTGAACCTAATCCAAAGCTTGAATTTGTTCGTGAAGCAATTAGTGTCGCAAGAAAAGAAAAAGTTCAAATGATACTTGCAGTTGGTGGTGGCAGTGTAATAGACTCGTCAAAATACACTGCGCTTGGCGCAAAATACGACGGCGATATTTGGGATATTCCGATGGGGAAATTCACACCAAAAAATGCGCTTCCCGTAGGTTGTATTTTAACCATTGCCGCAGCGGGAAGTGAAATGAGTAATTCTGCCGTATTAACAAATCTTTCTGAGAGTAAGAAAAAAGGTTGTTCAACCGAATTTAATAGATGCAAGTTTGCAATTATGAATCCAGAACTTACTTTTTCAGTTAGTAAGTATCAAACTGCTTGTGGTATAGTTGATATCATGGCGCATACAATGGAAAGATATTTTACCGTTTTTGACGACACAATTTTAACTGATAGAATTGCTGAAAGTATATTAAAAACTGTTGTGGAAGCAGGTAGTATCTTAATGGAAAACCCAAAAGATTATAATGCAAGAGCAAACGTTATGTGGACATCAAGTTTATCGCATAATGGGCTTACGGGTTGCGGTAGAGAGAACTTTCTTGCCGTGCATCAGTTAGAGCACGCTTTAAGTGGTGAGTTTGACCACGTTGCACACGGAGCAGGGCTTGCTGTTTTATTTCCGGCGTGGGCAAAATACGTTTACAAAAAGAACGTTAAGCGCTTTGCTCAGTTTGCAAGAAACGTATTCGGCGTTGTAGAATTAGATGACGTGATTGCAAGCCAAATGGGAATTGAAAAGATGAGCGAATATTTTAAGTCACTTGGCATGCCTTTGACAATAAGAGAGTTTAACGTGCCAAAAGAAAGTTTAGATAAACTTGCAGACCTTTGTACTAACGGTAAAACACGCATAATTAAAAGTTATATCCCGTTAGGATATAACGAAGTAAAAGAAATTTTTGAAAGTTGTTATTAAATATAATTTTAATGCAAACTAAAAGTGCCACGACCAAAGTCGTGGCACTTAACTATTTTTACGCTTTTTCAATTAAGTTGATTAAATATCTACCCGTTTTTTCTAATAAAGTTAAGCAAGCGGGGATTAATTCGTCGGGATAGTTTTTCATAAATGCGTCGGCTTCAAAAGTAAAGTGACCATTATATCCCACGTCTTTAAGTGCTTTTGCGACTTCGTTCCAGTTGATTTTTCCGCAGAACGGGAAAGTGTGGCAGTCATCGTAAAGGTCGTTATCGTGAACGTGTAAACAACCTATGTGTTTGCCTAGCGCCCTTATAATTTTAACAGAGCCTTCGCAGTTGACCATTTCAGCGTGCCCGATATCCATACACGCAGTAAAGTTTTCGTGCTTGATAACTTCCATATGGCGAACGAAATCTTGTGCCGTGCCACAAGCGGACGGAACGGTTTCAATTTCTTCAAAACCCTCTTTCCACTTAAACATATTTTCAGTGGCTATCGTTACGCCTTTTTCTTTTGCTAGCGGAAGAAGTTTATCGTAAATATGTAACTTGTTTTGTTCGGCAGTAAGAAAAGAACCAGGATGAACAACCATCATTTTGCAACCCAAAATGCTTGCAATTTCAATCGAACGCAAAAAGGTTTGTTCTAGTGGAAGAACGTCTTCAACCGTTCTCATATTCGGGCTTGGAGCGTGCATTTGTAGACAGGGAAGATTAACAGAGTCAGCAACCTTTCTTAAATTTTGGGCATATTCTTTCCAACCATCAGAATCCCAATATTTTTGGTTGTCATCTGTCATAGAAAAATCATACCCGTCAAAGCCAGCTTCTTTAACATCTTAATTGCTATATCATCGCCGAAACGCTTTCCACAAGCGCCTGTCATATGAACTAATTTCATACTCAATTTCCTTTATAATTTTTTTATTATATTTTACTTTATATAGTCAATTTTGGCAATTAAATAGTTAATTTTAGTTGAAATATCCCTTATATTTTAGCTGTAAATTGCTCTTTGGGAAAAGGTAACCAAATAGGTCGATAAAATAGTCGTCTGTCATACTTGCAACGTAGTCAACAACTATTAAATTCTTTTCACTATCAATATAAGGTGAACGCCTTTTATTAAGGTAATATGGCTTATTCAAATAATCTATGTGATGGGTAAAAATAGGCGAATTTTTATTGCCAATCGTTAAGTCGTTAAGTAGTTTTTCGTATATTTTTTCCATCATTTCTAATAGAATATCATCGTTTTCTTTTACGCTTTCATCTTTGTAGATTTTATCGTAATTTTGCTCTTTTGCGCATTTTAGTGCATTAAAATGTTTTTGGTCAAGCATAATATAAGGTTTAGCGTAACTGTTTGCTATAACGTTTACAGTAAGATTATTTACGATTTCAGCATTAATTTGACCTATTCCAAAGTCGCTAAACACCTTTTGTTGAGATAAACTTACCGTTGCGTCTTGACGGTCTTTGCCAAGGTAGGCAATAATGTCGGATAGCCTTACTACACACCCTTCAAGAGTAGACGGCATTATCTTATTTGCTGTAATTTTATCGGCATAACAGTTATCTATTAAACTATCAAATTCATTAAATCCATTTAGAGTGGTAGGGGAATACTTTGAAAGTTCGGCTTCACCATTGTGAGTCATAATACCGTCAAGTGTTTGTAAGGTTAAGTTTAACGGAAATATTTCGTCAAGTACACGAACGGAGTGAATATTATGATAAAAATGCTTATTTGTATGCGAAAAATAAATACGGTCAAGGAATTTTTCGCCCGTATGTCCAAACGGGGTGTGCCCGATATCGTGCCCAAGTGCTATTGACTCAATAAGTTCAACGTTTAAGTTTAATGCTTTACCGATAGTTCTTGCAATACGCGACACAAGTTGAACGTGAAGGCCTCTTCTAGTTATATCGTCATTTTTGTTAAGTGAAAACACCTGTGTTTTATCCGCATATCTGTTATAGAACGGACAATTCAAAATCTTGTCCGCATCGCGAATAAAGTTAGAGCGCAGTACCGTCGGGCTATCGTGTGTTGCCGTGTTTCTTCGTGTTGCGTTTTCATCCTTAAAAGCAAAGGGGTTAATTTTTCCGCTTTTTTTATCGCTTAAAATTTTGCTTTCTATATCGGTAGACAAATTTTCATAGTATGCCATTATTCAACCGCCATAAGAATTTTATAAAGTATTCTATAAAGTTCTAAAACTTCTTTTTTGTCAAGGTTAATGCTGTTAGCAACA
>JAGASB010000283.1 GCA_017621955.1 Clostridia bacterium
CTTGTTCCATAATAGACGATAAATCCAAATCAAAATCAGAAGCATCCAGATAAAAATCACAATAGGTTACTAACGCATCTTGAATTTCCGAAGTTACACATTGGACATACTTAATTCTATTCCCTCCATTAAATTTTGAATCTATAGTGTCTACTATGCCTAATATTTCATCCAACTCCAATCTAGATAAAAAATTATGAATATTATCCTCAATTAATAAAAAATTGCTAACGTCATAATAATCAAATCCACCAAAATTCACAAATTCGTCAATAATATCAATTAACTGTTCCACATAATGACCGTTTATAAACAGATTGTGCGGAGATAAAAAGAAATCATGTACGTATTTGCATACTTGTTTGCTTTGTATCTTTCCCTTTACTATTGAATAAAAGGCGGTGGCTGTTTTTTGAGCATCTGATTCAAAAATATATTTATCTATCGTTCCATTTTGTATCGTTTCAACACACCATCCAATAAATTCTTCTTTTTGTTTCATTCGGTGTATTTGTTGAATTGATTTAGCCGTGCGCACAATATTTTCTTTTTCATAGGTATTCTCATGCATCCTTGCATCAAGAAAATCATTAATAGAAGGATTAACGACTGATATTTTTTTCTTGCCCTTTTCATCAACTATTTTGATAAATCCATCTGACAGTCTAATCAAAGAAGCCTCATATTGATTTATTGTGTTGTCTACGTCACGCTCCAATACAATCCGAGTTTCAAAACAATTTTTTAAAAGTGTTTCATCTACAGTTTTATCTGATATAGAATATAACGAAGTCAATAAGATTCTATCTGATTTACTTAATCGTCGTTCATATTCGTCTTTCCATATAGATTTAGGATTGTTTAATTGCTTTAAGATAAAATTAAAATAATCTTTTGGCACAACATCGTTAAGTCTATTTAAATCACAAATATGTTCTATGAGACGTGGATTATAATTTGGATGCCTAATTATTGTGTGATATCTTTTTTCTTGCTTTATTTGTTCAAAATATTCATATCCAATATTATTAAAAAACAAATGATTATAAAATATTTTTGCTTTTTCCACATACGACATTGCATTCATGTCTATTAAAAAAGTTTTATATTCACCATTTCTTAAACTTTTTATCAATTCAGGCTTACGTTCTTTTGCTTCTTGAAAAATAGTAATCCTAGAATTCAACACGAGCAATTTATTAGGCGATAAATTTACATATTTAATTAAGGCTAACAGTTCATCGTTTTGACTATCTTTCATTTGAAAGTAAGCTTGTCCAAAACAATCATCGACAAGAATTATTTGCTTGCACATTGGATTATCTGATAAACTTCGCTTTAATTCTTTAAAATCTGTATTGCTAGACGTGTATCGTACTTGATATCCCATTGAAGCATAGTACAATACAATCATTTTTGATGTAATTGTTTTTCCTACACCAGGATTTCCTGTGATAAAAAGAGCTTTGTTTTTATCTAAACATTTTATGGCTTCATCAAAAACTTTTGTTTGAACAAAAAACTTTTTTTCTTTTTCAATATCACTTAAAAGGACTTCACAATCAACAAACAAGTCACTTTGTAAAAGGTTTTCTAAAATGCCAATAGAATCCAACCATAATTTATAATGCTTTTTTAGAATATCAATATTTTGAGGGTCTTTTAAAAATTTTTCTATCTCATTTAATGTAACTATGTTTGCAGAAGAAGGCATATAGTCGGAAAAATAATTATATAATTCTTGAATATTTTGTGGTGTTAAATTTTTTGAGCAAAAAATATAATATTGTTTTGGTTTGATTTTTTCAACTTTTTCCTTTTCTTTTTTTAATTGAGAAATTAAAGTAGAAATAGAAGATTGGGTATAGTGTTTTACTTGAATTATTATATTTTGCTCAATAACATCGTCAGTTAAATCTATTCCACCATCTTTTCCTGGAGCAAAAACACGCAAAGATACATTCAATTTTGATTGCATAATATCTTTACAGAGATACTCAAATTCCACATCGTTTAAATTAGCGTAGTTTAACATTGGTATTTCCTTTTATACTTCTTCCAAAATGTTATCATTCAACAAGAAGTCAAACACGTTTATCTTTTTGTATCCGTTCTTTAAGTTTACAAATGGGTCATCGTCCATTGTTATAACTATCTTTTTATATCCGTCATCCAACCCGTAGAAAGACGAAACTTCTTGCTCGTTTTTATCAGGGTCGCTTAAAGTATATGCTACTTGAATGTAGTACAAATTTTTGTCGTCACGAGCAACAAAATCAATTTCTTTAACGTTGTTTTTCCCGATATCAACGATATATCCACGACGAATTAAATCAAGATAGATAATGTTTTCGAGAGAATGGGTAATCTCAATTTGCCTATAATTCAATTTGCTATTACGAATACCTAAATCAGCGATATAGTATTTGTTTAAGGTTTTTAGATATTGTCTTCCCTTGATATCGTAACGTTGCGCTTTGTAGAATAAATACGCGTCACAAACAAAGTCAAGATAATTGCCAATAGTATCGTGCGTAACTTTGCTATAACCATTGCTTTTTAACGTATCCGCAATTTTATTTGCACTAACGTAAGAACCTATGTTAGAACATAAAAACTCAATTACAGCCTCAAATAAATTCCCTTGACGAATACCGTGTCTATCAATAATATCTTTGCCAACTACGGTATCACATATCATTTTTAAGTATTCCACTTTGTTTTTATTGTCATTTTCAGCAACTAGATAAGGCAACCCACCATACATAAGATAATTGTTAAAGCATTGTCTTTTATCTCCACCATAGTAAGCATAAAATTCCGCGAAAGAAAGAGGATATACCTTAATTTCAATACTTCGCCCACGCATTTTTGTGTTTATGTCCTTAGACAACAACTTGGAGTTAGAACCTGTAATATAAACGTCGCAATTATAATCAACACGTAAACCGTTTACAATATCCTCAAAACCATCTACAAATTGAACTTCGTCTATAAGAACATAATATTTTTCATCCGTAACGATTTGCTCAACAACCGCATTATACAAAGCGTCTGCATCGCGCAACCCTTCGTTTCTTTTTGTTTCAAGGTTAATTTTGATTATATTTTCTTTCTTTACGCCTATGCTTAAAAGATAATCGTAATAGATGTTAAACAAAAGCACTGATTTTCCACATCTACGAATACCCGTTATGACTTTAACAATATCTTTATCTTTTTGGCTTATTAATTTATCTAAATACTTTTGCCTATTGATATACATAAAACCCTCTACAATATTTTGTTTGCTCTATTATACTCGCAAAACTTTTATTTGTCAATGTTTTTTGCGAATAGATGTTGACGTTTTTTATAGAAATTTTAATCTACTAGAAATTTCTTGTCGAATGTGCAAAAATTTTCAATAGAAACAAGTTGTTAATTATATTATAGCATAGTAAATATGACAATTTTGGTCATATTAATAAAAATTTTTATGTCTAGATAAACTCTTTTCCTTGCCTAATATTAAAATGGGTTGTTATTATCTTAGATTTTTGTTATAATAATGATGCGAAAAAGATACATTTCAATATCTAATTTCGTAGGCATATTATTTTGGTAAAAACTATGGATGTAATTACTCATTATGATTTATTAATAGAAGAAAATAATGACCCTTTTCAAGACCCACCTGAATTAAAAGAATTTATGAATAAATGGGATAGTCAAATTTTTATAGACGCTTTACAATTAGATAAAAATAAAAAAGTTTTAGAAATTGGATTAGGAACAGGTCGAATAGCTGTTAAAGTAGCCCCTTATTGTAAACGATTAACAGGAATAGATATATCTCCTAAAACTATTCAAAGGGCAAAAGAAAACTTAAAGGCGTGCTCAAATATTAGTTTTGTTAACGCTGATTTTGTTTCCTATGAATTCAAAGAAAAATTTGACGTTATTTATTCATCTTTAACGATGATGCACTTTGAAAATAAAAAGCAAGTTATATTTAAAGTTGTTTCTTTATTAAAAGCAAACGGGATATTTTGTTTATCTATTGATAAAAATCAAAGCGAATATATAGATATGGGCAATCGCAAGATAAAGATATATCCTGATAATCCTTCAGATATTTTAGATATAATTAAATTGTCTAAAATGTCCGTAAAAAATGTTTTTGAAACAGAAAACGGATACATAATAGTTAGCACAAAAAGTCAAGAATAATACTTTGTTTTCTAGTATAATAAAATCGCGGAGGTTAAGAAATGGATTGGATAGAAAGTTTACAAAACGCGATTGATTATATCGAAGAACACATTACCGAAAAAATTGATTATGAAGAAGTGGCTAAGCGCGCGTATTCATCAACTTTTCACTTTCAAAGAGTATTCGGTATAATGTGCGGTTTTACTCTTGGCGAATATATCCGTAGAAGAAAGCTAACGCTTGCGGGAAACGACTTATTAAGCAGTAAGATGAAAGTAATTGACGTCGCTTTTAAATACGGCTATGAAACGCCTGAAAGTTTTTCCCGCGCATTTTATAAATTTCACGGTATAATGCCGTCACAAGTGAAAAACGGTTATTCCTTAAAATCCTTTTCTCGTCTCTCTGTTAAATTTGATTTGGTTGGAGGAACTGAAATGAACTACAAGATTGAAGAAAAACCTGAAATTATTTTAGTTGGCTACAAAAAACGATTTACGGGTGTTCCCTATGGCGAAGAACGTGTAAAGCAAGAAGAAGAGTTTTTAACGTCCACACGCGCCAAACAATGGCTTTTAATTGGTGCATCTTGTGATTATTCTACCGATTATATGGTTGTGACAAATATTGATGACGACGGATATGATTTCTATGTTGAGTATGAATTAGACGAATGGACGAGGAAAGAACTTTTCAATCCTAACGTAACAGGCGTTGATTTTATGGACAAAATGGGGTTTGAGGCGATTGTTATTCCTAAGCAAACTTATGTTGTTTTTGAAACCGAAAAGAAAAAACACCCCATTACAGATTATACTGAGTTAAGAAAAAAAATCGTTACTGAGTGGTTGCCAACGTCAAACTTTATTTTTGCAAACGCTCCAGAAGTAGTGGCTATGCATTGGCGTCCTAACGGAGAATGGGCAAAGGAAAGATATATAGAGATTTGTTTGCCGATAGAAAAGAAACAAATATAAACATTACATAAAACGACAAAAGTCTTTAAAAAAGTAGGCAAGTGTACACGTTCATGTACACTTGCCTATTGACTTTTATAAATTCTTATGATAAAATAGAATTACAAACACGAACATATGTTTAGATTATGCTTTGTGTGGGTATATATAATTAAGGGGAAAGTTGTTCCCTTAGTTAAGTCTGCAAGCATCGGCAGGCTTTATAGGTGTACGTTTTCGCACACTTGTAGGATAGTTTCTTACGTTTGCCCGAAGTCGTTTTATGTAAAGGGAAACAAAACGGCTTATTTAGGGTTTTATTGTCGTACAAATTTTTACGATAATACCGCCGTCCTTTCACTTTTAGGTAGTGAAAGGCTTGAGATGACTGACCAACGTTTCAAGTAGGCACGCCAACGTTCAAAAAACGGGGTTTGGCGATAGGTCTATTTTGTGGTACAAATTTTTAGATGCTACGCTCTTACAACTTCATATTCGGATATTTAATCCGTGCGGAGTAAAAACGCTTGTAAGCGTGTTTTGATTCGTACGGATTTTTTTATCAAATTAAGTCGGTGGTAGTTTTTATCAGCGGCTTTTTTGCGTTCATTTTTAAGATAAAGGAGGTGATTAAAATGATTTACTTTGGGCTTTACCGATAGCCGTTAAACAATCGTATTTTTATAGTTCAGTGGACAAAAAAGCTCCGCAGGACGAACGAAACTTATGCAATAAGTGTAGTGAGCTACACTTTTATAGTTTCGCTAAAAATTTTAATAAGGAGGACAAATTTATTTACATCATTTGCAATTTAGGCAAACTCAAAAAATCGGATGTTTCACCCGTCGAAGAAGAGAACGAACGCGACGAAACCTATCAAGGAAATAACGCTTGTATTGACAGTTTGAGAACGTATCAAAATTATCATACGGTTTGTCCACAAGGAAAATATATTAACGTTATCGAAGATAAAATTTCGAGCTTAAACCTAAAACGAAAAGTTCGCTCGGATGCCGTTTATATGTGTTCTTTCGTATTGACAGCAAGCCCTGAATTTTTCAAGGTAGCAACGCCCGATAAACAGCAACGCTTTTTCCGCGACTTTACTAACTTCTTTAAGGACAAGTATGGAGAAGAAAACGTGCTTTCCGCTATCGTCCATTTAGACGAAACGAATCCGCATATGCACTTAAACCTTATCCCTATCGTTGACGGGAAATTGTGTGCAAAAGAATTGTTTGACGGACAACTCGTAAAACTTCAAACGGAGATATGGAAAGAAGTTGGGCAAAAGTATGGATTGGAACGAGGCAAGTCAGGAAATGACGTTGAGCATTTATCTACCGTCAAATACAAGGCGAAAAAGATTTTAGAAGAAGCCGAAAGCAAAAAGGCGGAAACGGAAGATTATGCGGAGGCGTTAACACAAGCCGAACAAGGCGAGTTTGCTTGGTCGAAAGGCGGACTGAAAAAGCAAATCGTTGCACTAACAGCAGAAAACGCCGAAATGAAAAAGCGGTTAGATACATCAATGGGCGAAGTGTTAGAACTTGATA
>JAGASB010000284.1 GCA_017621955.1 Clostridia bacterium
ATAGATTTTAATCTATTTGTTGTATATGTTGTACTAACATTTTCTTCGTCAACCGTATAAGTATCATAAACATACGATTTATCTGTAACAGAACTACCGTTATATTTAGCAACATACCTATTAAGCCTGTCAAAATTATCATACGTTACGCTTGAACTATATTCATTTACCCCATTGTATATTATCTGACCTTTATTATTATATTGATACGTAACGTTATAAGTTATATTTACGTTGTTTCTTGTAAATTTATCACTTGTTGATGTTATTCTGTTATAAACGTCATTATAATTTATTGTAAACAATGCATCAAACGTCAAGTCACCTGTAATATTCAAAGTGCTTTGAGTCGTACTATCCAAATCCCCGTAATCGTAATTTAATAATTCGGTTCCGTTTTGTGTATAATTAGAAGACGTCAATCTATTAGAAGAATCGTAATTATACGTATAATTTTTAGAATTTGTATCCGAAGTGTTTTTCTTATACTCAATCGTTGTAGAATTCCCACTGTATGAATAAGTCTCTAATTGTCCGTTAGCATAATTTACTGATTTTAAATAATTATCGTAACTATAAAATACATCATTTACGTATTCGTAAGAGAGCATAGTGTTGCCGTTATGTTTTATTGACGATACAAATCCTAACGAATCATATGTTTTTGTAAACGTGTTATCTGCAAAATTATGCCCAGAAACTATTCCGTTACTATAACTATTTGTCGTTGACAAAATCTCATCGTTAGTTGAATCAACCAAAGTTATTGACGTTACATCACCCAAATAATTATAGGTGTATTTTTCAACAATATTTCCTGTCCTTACACTTTCCAATCTTATATCGCCATTTAAAACAGAATAAGTTTGAACTGTTTGTATGTTATTTTCATCAATGTTAGTAACAACGTACTTATTATTGTTTGTAGTTGTAGTTTGAACAGTTCTCTTTTTTGTCCCCTTTGCAGTTGTAACTGTTGTTACAGTATCAGGCTCATCAGCATATGTAAAATTTTTCGAAATAATAGTTGAGCCATTACGTTTTGTAGTAATATTTCCCACTTGATTAATCATAGACAAATCGTTGGAATTATAAGTATATGTAGTTGTTTTAAGTACATTGTCTTCTATACTTTGTTGATTTACAGTTACTAAACGTTGATAACCATCATAAATTCGTTGTTCATATTCACCTTTTTTATTATAACTAATTATTTCGGTCGTAGCATAAACATTATTACTTGCAGGCTCTGCCTCAAATGATTTTGTTTCCTTCACATAATCTATCACATTATATGAAACGTTAGAAATTTTAGTAGAATAAAAAGAACCATTATTTTTAAAAACAAACGTTCCTGATTGCACATATCCACAAGGTAAAGTCACGTATAGCTTACTGCCACTACTTAGAAGCACGCGTTTACTTTGTCCCCCAAAAGTCACAGTTAAGTCTATTTTAGAATTGCTTTCAACTAAAAATGTCAAACCATATTTATAGTATGAATTGTTTACTATGCCTGATGAAGAACTAACCGACCCAGTTGCCGTTTGCCCTGTAGACAAATTCGCCGTTGAAAACGAAGTGTTTAATTTTTCCTCAAAACCAATATTCTCTCTTGTATAGTCGCATAAATATATGTTTTGCGAATATTCGAACTCATGATAGCCTCTGTTAATTCCGGTTATTTTTCCGCTCTCATCCTCAACCCATTCTGATATCGGATTCCTTAACGCATCAAAACAAACGTATGAATTTGACACATTATTGCCATTCATATAATAATTAGCTTCGGTAAACGAATAATAGGTATTATAATTGAATTCTATATAATCAAACCATCTTGAATTAATCAAGCTTTTACCTGCCATTTGATTTATTTTCCAAATACGGTTATCATTTATCAAATGATCAAAATAAAACCCTTCATTATCTTTATTAAATATACATTCTAAATAACCATAATGTGAGTCATATTCTATGTTAAAAATATCAACGGCTGCATTTGAATTTCTTAATTTTATTAGATTACCCGAACTATCATATGATAAAGTATAAGTTGTCATAGCGGTTGTATTATGATACGTTGTTACACTCGAAACCCTTGTACCTGAATAAGAAAATGTTATTTTATCTGATGGAGTGGTACAATTGGCTTTATAAAACTCAATATCCGATATCTTTTCCGCATCTACACCACTTGTTGAAACATAACTAATTTTTATACTATCACTAGAAATTGCAGTCGTTGTCTTTTCTCCGCTGTATATTTCTTCTAATCTTCCGTTTCTAAATACTCTTTTATTTAATTGAGCATCGTATACTGTAATTTTCACCCCTAATACTTTAGCTGTTAATTTTCCATCTTTTGTCCTATACCCACCATTTTTATTATCAAAATTTAACGTAGTAATTGAACCATCTGCATCATAAAGTAATATGTATTCGCCTATTTCTTCTCTAACATATTGTTGGAAATTGAGTTTGAAATCATTTCCAAACATAATAGGAACACCTAACTCTGTAAATACTTCATTATAAAAAGCATTGTAAACTAAACTTGTTTGTAACGGCAATTCGCTTAAATTATTAACCGAAGCAAAATCACAATTAAGCGTCAAATATCCTGACGATTTATTAACGTATGCTTCAACACCACCTATCTTAGAATTTTCTAAGCTATACGAATCATCCAAACCTGTTATTTGCTTATACCTTAATGTTAAATATATACCATTACTACCCGTAGTAAATATTTTGACGTATCCACCACTAGTATTATTTGCTTCTCTCTCAAAACCTATAGTAATAGCATCGTTTTTTACAGTATATAATTCTATATCACAAGTATGTGTTTCTTCCGTGCTACCCACATTTAAATCAGCACCTATTGTTTTAAAAAATTGCAACCTTGCGGGTTTGTTTGTATAAGTGATATCAGATAGCGGCATTTCGCTATCCACAACACTCGCTGAATATTTTATATTTTTCGAAGCAAACAAGCTCATGCCTTCAGTCTTGTGATGAAATGTTACAGACGCATTAACTAAAGTATAATTTTTCCCCCTAGAATTCAATTCGAATTTTAAGTATGCGTTGCTTTTATTGCCCCCTTCTTTTTCTCCTACATAAACTTCTGCTGTTGAGTGCGTCCCAGAACCTTTCTCATAAACATTAACATATGAAAAGTTTGTATAATTCAGTGTTACAATAATAGGGTCTATTGTAACTGGTAATTTTGCTTCAGTTTCAATCCAATTTCCATCAGCTGAAATGGTTAAAATATAATCACTACCTATCATATTTAAACAGTATTCAACCTCAAAATTATATTTACCATTTGCATCAAACATAAACGGTGCAGGTATAAGATATTTAATGTTGCCTTTTTCATCTATTGCACTAATGCTACCGTCTTCATTTTTCTGCAAATTCAAATTCTTCGCTTTAATCTTAAAGTCAAAATCGTAATCAGATAAATAATCTTTTACTATAATATTTTCTTTTATCCCATTTTCTTTAACTTCATACTGTAAATCAATGTTCTCACTAATATCTTTATAAGATATTTTTCCTTCCCCAGTATAAAAGTCCTTTGGTGTTTTTAATTTTTTGCCCTTATATTCATTTATCGTTTTCGTTTTATTAGTATTATACTTTTCTGCAAAAGTGCTTTTTGCCGAACTATCAATATATGTAAAATTTAACTCATGGTCACCGTTTTCAACTTCTATAAATTCTTCATTAGGTTGAAAATCTTTACTTATCTTAACTTTATAAAAGTTGGACTTGTTTTCATATACACTTTCCCCGTCTTCATTTTTTGTCTCGATTAAAGTGTTGTCTATTTCATTAAAAGTATCGCCTTCTAAATAATGAACATTTTGTGAGAAATATTGTACAATAACCGAACCATCACTCATTGCAAATTCTTTTGAATTAGCAGTCCTTTTTTTTATATTTTCATCAATAATGTATGCTTCGTCTAATTGTTTAGTATCATCTATATCTGTAGATTCTATTTTATCAGTTTGAATAAAAACGCTTTCTCTTTCGCTTTCTTCCGCAAAATCTTTTACTTCATCAGCAAAAACCTCTAACAATGAATATGGCATAGCCGATATAAACATAACGACGATTAACAACATTGTTACTGCATATTTAAACATTTTTTATATTTAATTTTCATTTTGTTGCCTCCCTTTATATTTTTGTATTTGTTTTCTTTCCTCATGAACTTTTCATAAATTAGTGCAACTATTCATCATATAAGAAATTAAAAATTGTTCATTGGTTTATCCTCCTTAGGTATACTCTTATATTTAAAGTTTAACACACTTACCACTTTTTGTCAATAGGTAATTTAAAGTTTATACCCGTCATGCTGAACGGAGCGTAAGCAAAGTTGAAGCATCTCCTTATAGTAGAACATAGTAACAATATCTCTTACTTTGCGTACTTTGTAAATGAGATTTCTCCACTCGCTTTCCGCTCGGTCGAAATGACGAGATAAGTGATGTTTTTACAGTGTTTTTAATAAATCACTTATCGTTTTGTTTGTATTATTTTTTAAAAGTGATATAATAGTAGCCGTTGAACAAAAAGGAAGAATTAAAAAAATGTTGTTATGTGTGGGCATAGCCGTGCTTACCGCCGCCGCTATGATTATAAGCGTTTTATTTAAGCCGTATATAAACTTTAAAAAAGGCAAAGTTGGTCTATATTGGGTGGTTTGTTTAATAGGCGCAATGGCAATGCTTTTTACGGGGCGCATTGACCTTTCAACCGTTATTGACGGCATAACCGCAGACACTTCGGTCAATCCCTTAAAAATACTCACGTTGTTTTTATCAATGACGCTTTTATCCGTCTATCTTGGCGATGCGGGATTTTTTGATTTAGTTGCAGATAAAGTGTTCTTAAAAAGTAAGGGCGGACAACTTAAACTGTTTTTAATCTTATACGCCGTTGTTTCCGTTCTTACGGTATTTACGTCAAACGACGTAATAATTTTAACCTTTACCCCACCCATTTGCATATTTGCAAAGAAAGCAAAAATTTCACCGCTTCCCTATTTATTCGGGGAATTTATAGCGGCTAACACTTGGAGTATGATGTTAATTGTTGGCAATCCCACCAACGTTTATCTTGCTCAATCGGCAGGGATTAACTTTTTAAGTTATTTTTCGGTTATGTTTTTGCCTGCACTTTTAGGTGGAATAGTAAGTTTAATAATGCTTTTACTATTATTTAGAAAGCAGTTATCTTCGCCCGTTTGCCACCAAACGCAATTAGAAACGCCCAAACTTAACAGCGTAACCGTACATAAGTTCCCTATGACTGTCGCAATAGTCCACCTTTTAGTTTGTATACTAATGCTTGCTTTTTCCGACCTATTGCACGTTGAAATGTGGCTAATATGTCTTATACTTGCTTTGTCGCTGACCGTGTTCGACCTATTTTACGATGCACTTACAATGCACACGGTGCGCCCTGTTTTTCACTCAATCAAAAAAGAGCCGTACGAACTGATACCGTTCGTTTTGTCAATGTTTATTATCGTGCTTGCGTTAAAAAATAACGGTGTAACCGACCTACTTAAAACAGCACTTGTTGGTGGAAAGGCAACTGACGGTGTTTCGTTTGGGTTTTTGTCGGCAATTAGTGCAAACCTTTTAAACAACATTCCTATGAGCGTGTTGTTTGAAAAAATCATATCAAACGCAAGCCTATCCGCCGTTTACGGTGCGATAATAGGCTCAAACGTAGGCGCTTTTATAACGCCCGTCGGGGCGCTTGCAGGTATTATGTGGAGCAAGATTTTGGCAAAATACGGTATTAAAATGCCATTTATTAAGTTTGTGACTTACGGCGCTTTAATTGCTATTCCTACTCTTACGGCATCGACTCTTGCGCTTTTACTTGTCTTTTAGGTGAATTATGCTAACTTTTCTTTTTATAATTATAGCAATACTTTTTATAGGCTTAGGTCTGCCCGACTCTCTCTTAGGGTCGGCGTGGCCTGTTATTTACGTTGAATTTAACATCGGGGTAAGCACTGCAAATATTTTAACCATTCTAATCTCTTTGGGAACAACGGTTGCAAGTTTGTTTTCAGCAAGGCTTATAAACAAGTTTGGAACGGGAATGGTTACTGCTGTTAGCACGCTTGTTTCTTGCTTTACGCTCTTGGGGTTTGCGCTTTCTCCATCAATTTGGTGGATGACACTTTTAGCAATTCCGCTTGGCGCAGGCGCTGGGGCAATTGACTCTGCACTTAATAACTTTGTCGCCACCCACTATAATTCGACTATAATGAACTTTTCACACTGCTTTTACGGTTTAGGCGTTGCGCTCTCCCCTGCTATAATGTCGTTTGCGCTGTCCATAAACAACGATTGGCGCTTAGGCTATCGCACGGTGTTTTTTATAATGCTAGCCATTGCCGTAATAGCAACGCTTTCTATACCCGTATGGAAAAAAATCGGCAAAAAGGATGCTGAGCAAGATTTTAAACCTAAAACGCTATCACTACTTGAACTTGCAAAAATGCCTGCCGTGCGTGCGGCGTGGGTTGTGTTCTTTACTTCGGTGGCGCTTGAATTTACTTGCGGTATTTGGGGTTGCACGTTCCTTGTTTCTTCTGAAAATATGTTGGAAGCCGAAGCGGCAAAAGTGCTTACGTTTTATTATATAGGTATGACTGCCGGTAGGTTTACTTCGGGCGTGGTGTCAAACAAGTTACACCCAAAGACCATAAATAACATAGGCTACACTATCGTTGGCGTGGCAATAGCCGTGCTTATTGCACCCGTGCCGGCAACGGTTAAGGGCGTGGCGCTGTTTATGATAGGGTTTGGCAACGGACCGACTTTCCCCAACCTTACGTACTTAACGCCTATAAACTTCGGCAAAGAAATTTCACAATCGGTTATAGGGACGCAGATGGCGTGCTGTAATTTGGGCATAGTGTTAATGCCACCCGTGTTTGGATTTATGGCGCAGTTTGTCGGCACGGACGTTTTCCCGTTCTATCTTGCGGTGTTGTTTATATTTATGGTTATATACACCATTATCTACAATAAGCGTGTAAAAACGTTGCACGAAAAAAGATTTAACGCTTAAACTTGATTTTTTATAAAAAATTTGTTATAATAAAACTATGAAAAAGATTGCACAGTTTTTTAAGGTTAGCGAAACCGAATATTTAAAAAGCGCTAGTAAAGAAGAATTCGACTCTGTTTTATTGCCTAAGCGTGCCACGTCAGGTAGCGCTGGGTACGACTTTTTTAGCCCCAAGACGTTTACGCTTAACGCTGGCGAAACGGTTAAAATCGCCACGGGCGTTAGGGTTAAGATTGACGAAGGTTGGGTGTTAAAGATTTATCCACGTTCAAGTCTTGGGTTTAAGTATCGCCTTTCCTTAAATAATACTGTGGGGATTATCGATAGCGATTACTTTAACGCCGATAACGAAGGGCATATCTTTATAAAGATGACCAACTGCGGAACGGACAGCCTTACCGTTGAAAAGGGCAAGGCGTTTGCGCAAGGAATTTTTGTCGAATACGGCATAACCGTTGACGACGACTGTGATGGAGTTCGCACGGGCGGGTTCGGTAGCACGGACAAAATATAGTTTTATTTTTCAAGTTTTGGCTTGACAAAGTTCAAAACGTTGATGTATAATAAAGGTACTTACATAACTGACGGAATAAAGCGGGCAACCGCAAGGGAATGTAAGAATTAAAGCCGACCGTCTGGGCAATTCGATTTTTTAAGGAAATTGGATTGCCTTTTTTCATAGGCAATCTTCAAAGGAGGAACGTTATGCAACACGAAAATTGGAAAGGTTTCATTTTAGGCAATTGGCAAAACGAAATTAACGTGCGTGATTTTATTCAAACCAACTATAACGCATACACGGGCGACGCTAAGTTTTTATCCCGTGCTACTGAACGCACTAATAATCTTATGAAAAAGGTCAATACCCTTTTTGCGCTTGAACGTCAGTTCGGTGGCGTGCTTGACGTTGATACGACCACCGTTTCTTCGCTTACAAGTTATGCCCCCGGTTACATTGATAAGGACAATGAACTTATCGTGGGAATGCAAACGAATAAACCACTAAGGCGTGGCGTAAACCCCTTTGGCGGTATGCGTATGGTAAAGCAAGCATGCGAAGCGTACGGCTATACCCTTAGCGAAAAGGTCAAGGAAGAATTCCGTTTCCGTACTACGCATAACGACGGCGTGTTCCGTGCTTACACCGAAGAAATGCGCCTTGCAAGAAAGTGCCACGTCATCACGGGGCTTCCCGATGCGTACGGCAGAGGCAGAATTATAGGCGATTATCGACGTGTTGCCCTATACGGTGTAGATAAACTCATTGAACAAAAACAAAAAGATAAACAAAGCCTTGCAAACGGCAACTTTGACGTAGATAAAATTAGACTTGACGAAGAACTCTATCAACAAATAGCCTTTTTAGGATACTTAAAAGAAATGGCGCTATCTTACGGATACGATATTTCAGCGCCGGCAAAGAACGCCAAAGAAGCAATACAATGGACTTACTTTGCTTACCTCGGTGCAATAAAAGAACAAAACGGTGCGGCGATGTCGCTCGGTAGAGTTAGCACGTTCTTTGACATCTATATTGAACGTGATATAAAAGACGGCACGTTGACCGAACAACAAGCGCAAGAATTAATGGACGACTTTGTTATAAAACTTCGCATTGCACGTCATTTAAGAACACCTGATTATAACGAACTTTTCGGTGGCGACCCTATGTGGATAACCGAAGCAGTTGGCGGTATGGGCGAAGACGGCAGGACGCTTGTTACTAAAAACAGCTTCCGTATGCTAAATACCTTGTACACGTTAGGCTCTTCCCCCGAACCCAACCTTACTGTTTTATGGTCGAATGCTCTCCCCGACGGGTTTAAAAAATTCTGCGCAAAAGTTTCTTGCGACACCGACTCTATTCAGTATGAAAACGACGATTTGATGCGCCCGATTTACGGTGACGATTATGCTATTGCGTGCTGTGTTTCGGCAATGAAAGTCGGCAAACAAATGCAGTTCTTTGGTGCACGCTGTAACTTAGCAAAACTTTTACTTATAGCGCTTAACGGTGGTTTTGATACGACAAGTGGCGTTCATATCGGACCGCAAATGCCCGTTCTTGAAAATCTTGATTATGAAAGCGTTAAACAGCGCTACGATATTTATATTGAGTGGCTTATGCGCCTTTACGTCAACACTATGAACGTTATTCACTATATGCACGATAAGTACGCCTACGAAAAAACACAAATGGCGCTTCACGATACCAACGTGGGTAGGTTTATGGCGTTTGGCGTGGCTGGTCTTTCGGTTGTTACCGACTCTCTTTCTGCAATTAAGTTTGCTTCGGTTACGCCCGTTAAAAATAATGACGGATATATCGTGGACTTTGAAACGACAGGCTCTTTCCCCAAATACGGCAACGACGACGACCGTGTTGACTTAATGGCAAAAGACCTTACGCACCAAGTTATAACTGAACTTAGAAAAACCCCCGCTTACCGTAACGCAGAGCATACTCTTTCCGTTCTAACCATAACTTCAAACGTTATGTACGGCAAGAACACGGGCGCAACACCCGACGGCAGAAAGGCGTTTACCCCGTTTGCCCCAGGTGCTAACCCTACGCACAATAGAGAAGAAAACGGTGCGCTTGCTTCGCTTAATTCGGTTGCTAAAATTAGTTACAACGACTGCCGTGACGGAATTTCTAACACGTTCTCTATTACCCCCAACGCTCTTGGCAGAAACGAAGAAGAAAGGATAAATAACCTTGTTTCTATCCTTGACGGGTACTTTAAGAAAAACGCACACCACATAAACGTGAACGTCTTAAATCGTGAAACGCTTATGAAAGCATACGAAAACCCCGAAGCATATCCAAACCTTACTATTCGTGTATCGGGCTATGCGGTAAACTTTAATAAACTTTCTCGTGAACAACAAAAAGAAGTCATTTCAAGGACGTTCCACGAAAGTCTATGAGCAGTTTAACAGGTAAAATTCACTCTTTTCAAAGTCTTGGAACGGTGGACGGTCCGGGCGTTAGATACGTCGTGTTTATGCAAGGCTGTAATTTGCGTTGCGGTTGTTGCCACAACCCTGACACTTGGGCTTTCGATGGCGGAAATGAATATGGCGTGGTACAAGTTTTTAATAACGTTTGCCGTTATAAAGAGTATTTTGGAAAGGACGGTGGAATAACCATTTCGGGCGGTGAACCACTTTTACAAGCACCGTTCGTTAAAGAACTTTTTGCACTTTGCAAAAAAAGTGGTATTAATACTTGCCTTGACACTTCTGGCTCAATAATGAGCGATAACGTTTTGTCGCTTTTAGATTACACCGATAGAGTCTTGCTTGATATAAAGTACACTGATAACGACCTTTACATTAAACACGTTGGCTGTAAACTTAGTTCCGTACTTGAATTTTTAAGCGTGCTTAATCAAAAAGGCGTGCCGACCACTATTCGACAAGTTATTATTCCCACTATTAACGACGATAAGGATAATATTTTAAGGCTTAAAGAGTTAAGTAAAAATTTCAATTGCGTGGACAAAATTGAACTTTTGCCTTTCAAAAAGATATGCCAAGTTAAGTACGATAATATGGGACTTAAATTCCCGTTCGGGCATTTACCCACCCCAACAAGCGAACAAATGCAAGAGTTAAACACCTTGCTTAATGATTAAAATTTAATATTGTGTTTTTTCAAATTCATAAATTTGTTTGGTATATTTATTCATAGTTTGTTTCGCTTTAAAACTCAAACGGCTTTGCGAAAATTCGCAAAGCCGTTTTGCTTTTATGCACCCGTCATGCTGAACGTAGCGTCAGCACAGTTGAAGCATCTCTTTTTTAGATTCCTCGACTACGCTCGGAATGACGATTCTCTATTAACTACTTTGCTTAACAGTTAAAATTAAAAAAGAAGAAGTAGCATCAACTAACTTCTTCTTTTTGGTTTTATATGGGTGTAGAGCTGGTTTTTAATTTTTTTTCTTTAATACAAATAGAACAACTACGCCAATTAAAGAAAGTCCAGAAACTATTGAAAGAATTACCGTAACGGTTGTTAAACTATTTCTTAATCCTTCAATTTCTGCTTTGAGTTCAGCTTTGGTATCTTCAACTAATTTTTCTAAATCAGCTTTAACACCTGCAAGTTCTTCTCTTACTTTGCTGATATCTGCAATAATGTCTGCATCTGCCTTTTCCAAGTCAGTCTTTAACGTGTTTACTTTTGTTTCTAATGCGTTAATTAAATCGATTAATTCTTGCTTGTTGTCAGCATCTGCCTTTGCAAGTTCTGCTTTTGCATCTGCAAGTGCTTGTTCAAGTGCTTCAATTTCTGCTTTGAGTTCAGCTTTGGTATCTTCAACTAATTTTTCTAAATCAGCTTTAACACCTGCAAGTTCTTCTCTTACTTTGCTGATATCTGCAATAATGTCTGCATCTGCTTTTTCTAAGTCAGTCTTTAACGTATTTACCTTTGCTTCTAATGTGTTAATTAAATCGATTAATTCTTGTTTGTTATCCGCATCTGCTTTTGCAAGTTCTGCTTTTGCATCTGCAAGTGATTGTTCAAGTGCTTCAATCTCCTTATTTAAATCAGCAATTTGTGTTGCTAATGAGCTGATTTCAGCAGACAAGTTGCTTCCATCTTCTTCAATCTTTTCCAACAATTCGTTATAAACAGCAGTTAAGTTTAACACTTCACCATTATTTTCAACGTGAGCATTGTAATCAGCTTCTATTTCATCAAGAGTTGCGTATTCTTGAATAAGAGCTTTCATTTCTCCGCCGAAAGTTATATAAACACTGCGTAAAATTCCGATAGTTATAGGCACTTCTGACGTGTAATTCTTATTAACAATAACATCTTTTTTGAGCTCTAAAACAACTTCATCAAAGTTTTGAGCAAATACGTATCTGTTATAAAGAACTTCAAACGTTTTGTAATCTACAAGGTCTTTTTGCGTTTGGTCAAATTTATTGTTATAGATATCATAAATAGATTCTAAGGTTATAATATCGCTTTTTTCAAGCTGTCCTTTATCATCAAGTTTTTCAATCAAGTCGTTGATGTATGTAATTCTATCGTTAGCAATGGTTTCAATCAATGCTAAATCAGCATCAACTTCATCAAGTAAATTATCGGTATTATCTAAATTTACTCTTTGAGCCTTTAACGTTTCAATCGTTTTTAGATTAACACTATATAAATCAGTTTCCCAATTTGTTTTTTCAACGTCACCAGCAAGTGCATATACGCTGTCAGTCCAAGCTTCCCTATCCTTTTTAAGCCCTTCAACCTTTTCTGTTGCCAAAACTAAAACTTCTTCAAAAGTTTTATCATCATTAATTTTTTGAGTTGCAAGGATTGCTTTATCTTCAACGTCTAACGCTTCATAACTTGCATTGTAACTCATAATTGCGTCATACTTAGTCATATTAACAGTGCTAATATCATAGAGTGCTGCAATATCACCAGCTAGTTTAGCAACCTTATTATACATATTGAGTGCAATCAAGTAATTATCGTATGCGCTCTTGTTGCTTGCAGTATCTGCCGTGAAATATTCTGCTTTAACAGAATCATCAAGCGCATTGAAATTAGCAGTTGCATTTTCAATTGCTTGGTTAAACGTAGCAGGGTCAGCAACAATTACTGAAAGGTCTGTTGATAAACCAGCCATATCATTAGCAAGTTGCGCAATATCACCAAACAAATATTCCACTGCATTAATAAGCGCTTGGAATTCTGCATAGCCATAAGTGCTTCCGCTTGTGGATATAACAGTGTACATATCAAAGTTGTTATCTTTGATTTCATTTAAGCCTAATGCAACATCCTGGATATCTGCTATATTTTGTGTGGTAATTTTTTCTTCAAGAACAATTGAAAGTACAGCATTTTTCCAAGCATTAGCTTCAACCATTAAATCATCAAGAGCATTTTTCTTTTCATCTAATATCTTTTTATACCCTAATACTGCATTTTGTTCAATCACTTCGGTCAACTTAGCGTATTCTGCATATGCCGTTTGAATTTGACTTCCAATAGCAGTGTTACTTAACTTAACTTCACCTATCGCTAAAACAGCATCAATGAACGGACCAGTCTTTTCGCTCAAATTGTCTACCTTTGTTTGCATATCAAATAATAGTTCGCCACATTCAGCGTCAAAATCTGCTTTTTGCTTTGCATATTTGAGCAAGGTACGTTCCTTAGAAACTGCATTGACTTCACTAGTGAATTTTTCGCTACCTTCATCAAAAAGAACTTGTAAGTTCTTTGCTTTTTCTATCAACGCTTTTACTTGATTGTCACATGCTTCAATAGCTTCTAACGCATCAACCAACTTGCTATAATCAGCAATCTCTATATCGGCAACAGCTTTTAAGTCTTCTGGAAGAAGGTCAAACGCTCCTTTTGCTTCCGTTGCTTTATTAATATAATCGTCAGTATAATCAAAATCAACGGGGATATCTGAAATTAATTTTTCAACTTCGACCTTATCTGCATCGATTTTTGCTAAAACTGTTTCAAGTTCAACTAATTTATCACTTTTAGTTATTAATGTAGTAGCATCATCTTCAACGCCCCTATTAAGAGCATTGTAATCGGTGCGTAAAGTTTCTATTATAAGTCTTTGCGTGTAATGTTTGTTGTAATGTTCACCGTCGCTAGACGTAAATGCGTTATAGGTTAATTCTATTCTATTATCCATTGCAATACAAGTATCAACGATTACTTGATAATCTGCAAGCGCATTATCATAGTCACCAAGTTTTTCTACATATGTAGCAATGGCGTCAACTTCTTCTTTGGAAATTTCACTATACTCTTTACCATATATTTCTTTTATTGCCTCAGCAACTTTATCCAAAGAATCCTTACTGTTTACGACAATTTTGCCATCAACATAGTAAATAGAATCTATCTTTTCTATAACAACTTTCATAGCATTTTCAATGCGAACAAATTCACTATCAGCATAATCACGCATTTCTGCAAATTTAACTATGTCTGCAAATACACCTTGTTTCATTGCATCAAGTGAATTATAATAACTTACGTTGTCATCATACGCAACTTTATGCGACCAAGCAATACTCTTGTTCGCATACAACTTTGATAAGGTGTTTGCAAAATATTTATAACTTTCAGCGTCCTTTCTTATAATTGCACCTGCATTTTGCCAAACCACTTCATCTTCTGGCAAAACTGTCGCCGATATTCTCGAATAAGCATCAGAAGCATTATTATATGCGTATATATATTTTACATAATTATCCCTTGTTGAAATATCACCGTTTATGCTCTTTAATTCCGCTATCGCTTCGTTCCATTGTGTAGTATAAACATCAGACACTTCATCTGCGTAAACATTTACAACGCCACCACCATACAAAGTATCACCCGATACGTCAGCTACCGATGCAATGCCAAAACTACAAAACGCAGCAGTAGTTAAGCCAATAACACCGATTACTTTCTTTTTGTTTTTTTGTTTTCTTTTCATAACACAACTCCTTTATTGATTACCCTTTTAAGAAAATTTACTACTCTAAAAATTGTTTTTTAGTAAATTTCTTTCTATACGTTCCTATTTTATAGCAATTATTTTTCTTTGTCAAGTATTTTTAGTAAATTTTTTGCTATTTTAATAAAAGAGGTGAATATTATATGATAAGATTAAAAGAACTACGGCAAGAAAGAGGGTTAAACCAACAAGAACTTGCCTTGAAAATCAACACAACCCAACGCAATATTAGCAATTGGGAAAACGGAAACAGTGAGCCTGATATTCAAATGATTTTAAAAATGTCAAGATTTTTTGGTGTTACGGTTGATTATTTTATAGGCTGTTGTGAAGAATTCAATGAAAATGAAAACAGTGTGTTTTTAGATAAAACTTTAATAAACGTATTAAAAAATCTCACGCCAGATAAAAAAAGGGCACTTTTAACTTTGCTAAAAGATTATTATATATAATGTTTATTTAAATTATAAATAAATTATATTATATATTAAAGGGCTTGCAATGATTTTGCAAACCCTTTAATATGCTTATATTATTTCAAATTTTATAGTTAAACAATTTATTCTAGCGTATATTTATATAGCGAAGATTTTGAAACGCCACGTTCTTTGGCTACACGTTTTAACGCTTCTTTTTTATCTATGCCTTGGGATAAGTATAGGTCGATATGCTCTTTTTCAGTCAGCGATAAGTTTTCGTTTTTACACTCTGCACCGTCAACAAGTAAGACGTATTCGCCCTTAGGCTCACGGGGTAAGCCTTGTGAAAGGTTAAACCTATCCGCACTTTCGTGAATTTTTGTAATCTCTTTAACGGCAACGGCACGGCGGTCGCCAAACACTGAACAAATACTTTCGATATCCTTTTTTACGTCGTGTGGGGCGGAATAGAAAATCAGTGTCATATCAAGATTTTTATACTTTTCTAAAAAGGCTTTTCTTTCCCCTGCCTTTGACGGCATAAACCCTAAAAAACAAAACTTAGAACTATCAAGACCCGAAAGAACAAGCGCAGAAACAAAAGCGCACGCACCTGGAACAACGGTGAACTCTAAGCCGTTTTCAATAAGCATTTGCGTTAAAATATTACCGGGGTCGGAAATTACGGGCATACCTGCATCGGTAATTAGCGCCACGTTTTTACCCGACTTTAATTTTTCAATCAGCTTTTCACCTGCTTCACGTTCGTTAAATTTATGGTATGACGTAAGCGGTTTTTTTATTTCGTACGCATTTAGAAGCGAAAGCGAGTGCCTTGTGTCTTCACAAGCGATTTCGTCAACGCTTTTTAAAACTTCAAGCGCACGCAAAGATATATCTTTTAAATTGCCTATGGGCGTTCCTACAAAATATAACATAATTTACCTTAATTTTCCAAGTTGTTTAACACTTTTATTCCACTTTTACCGCCCTTTACACCTTCTATTAGGAATAGGTACGGCTCTTTTTTGCCCCCACTTACCATTTGCAAGCGTTTGGGTTCTATATTGTTGTTTTTAAGTTCCATTATAACGTCAACAAGTCTATCGGCACGATGGCACAAAACCGTTCTACCCCCGAACTTTAAGCACTTGCCTATCGCACGGCAAAGTTCTTTAAGGGTAAGCGCAACTTCTGTTCTGCATATAGCAACGCTCTCATTATCATCAATAAAGCCGTGCCCAACGGGCATATACGGTGGATTGCAAGTTATAAGCGAAAATTTGCCTGCGTAATCGTTGCCGATGTCTTGCAACCGAACGTTTACTGCCGTAAACTTATCGCTTAAATTATTGTAGTTTATGGTTTTTACCGAAAGGTCGAATAGTGGTTTTTGCATCTCAAATAGCGTTACGCTATCAATTTTTTCGGTATTTAGAGCGTAAAGGTGTAGTCCTACTATTCCACTACCCGAACAAAAATCTGCAACCACGTCACCCTTTTTTACGTTCGCAAAGCGTGTTAAAAGAACCGAATCGGACGTAAAAGTATAAAGTCCGTCGTCTTGATAAATTTTTAATCCGTTCAAATTTAGATCTTCAAGTCTTTCCATAATATTTAATCGCAACGCCAACCGTGTTGTATTTAAGGTTTTTGTGTTTTTATTTTGGTTTAAGGGATTAGAAACGAGCGTGGCTAGGCTCGACTGCGGAAAAGGGTGAATTGACCATAACTGAGTTGCATTTTAAGGGATTAGAAACGAGTTGCAGTAGGCTCGCGATGGGGTTTGGGTGAGATTGACCTTGTTGGTCATCGAAGTCAAAACACGAAGCAGTAACGACCTGCAACGATGTTTATAATCCCTTAAAAAAAATTTAAGGCGCATAATTTTATTAAAGTAAAAGTATGCGCCTTAAACATCGTGTTAAGTTAAGTTATTTCTTATTCTTCAGAAATAGCCTCTACGGGGCAACCTGCTGCACAAGCACCACAGCTCATACAAGCTTCGGCGTCGATAACGTATTGATTTTCGCCTTCGCTGATAGCGCCACAGGGACAAGTGTCTGCACAAGCACCGCAAGAAATGCATTGGTCACTAATTTTGTATGCCATTAGAGTAATCCTCCTAAATTAATTAACGTAATTATTATATCACAAACTTTTTGATTTGTAAACAACTAATCTAATATTTTTTTCATATCTTCTGAAACGTGGTCGTCGTCATCATCGTCGGGCTAGTTGTTTTTGCCACCTTTCTTAAAATCAAGCCTATCAACAGGGAAATCTTTATAAAGTTCACTGCCGTCGCCCTTGGTGATTTTTACTTTTGATATTAGTTTTAACATATCGTTACCGATAACGACACCGTCGCCTTCGGGCGTGCCGACCGTTGCGCCTATCTTTGGCATCTTTTTATAAACTTCGGCATAATAGTCGTTTTCGTACTCTAAGCAACACATAAGTCTTCCACAAAGTCCACTTATTTTGCCGGGGTTTAGGTGAAGTCCTTGCGTCTTTGCCATTTTTATTGTTACCTTACCAAATTCAGGCATACAACTTGCACAGCAACATTCTCTTCCGCACGGCGCTATACCGCCCAAAATCTTTGTTTCATCTCTTATGCCAACTTGCCTAAGTTCAATGCGCAAGTGGAATTTTGCAGCCAAGACTTTAACAAGTTCTCTAAAATCGACCCTACCATCCGACGTAAAGAAAAACACTATCTTTTTTCCATCAAATGCGTATTCGCACCCGATTAACTTCATCGAAAGTTTAAGTTCTTCTATCTTTTTATTTGCGTACTCCAACGCTTCGGGTATCTTTTTTTCATTGTCTTTAACAGTCTTTTCATCCTTTTCAGTAGCCTTTCTTACAATGGCTTTTAAGGGATGGACTATTTCGTTATCGGGAACTTCTTTAAGCCCAAAAACAACGGTAGCATACTCTAAGCCCTTTGCGGTTTCAACAATTACGCCAGACTTTTCGGCATAATCAGTTTCGCCTTCCGCAGGCGCAAAATAGTATGTTTTGGCGGTGTTTTTGAACTTTACGCCTATAATTTTTGCCATTTATACTTTCCCTCCAAAATTTGGAACAACAGCCACTCTATAAGCATAGTGGCGTTCGTATTGAATTTCTTTCTTTTATTTGCTTCAACGATGGTGTTTAGTGCGTGCAAGACTGAACCCGTATTAAAGCGTGTTGCCTTTTTAAGTTCTTTTGCTACCGATTTGTTTAGCACAAGGTCTTCCTTTTTTTCTATGATAACAAGTAAGTCCCTTAGCAGTAAATCAAGCACGGATAAAAACTTTGAAAAATCGCACTTTGAGTTGGTAATTTTAGTTGAATATGCCAAAACGTCCTTACTTGACTGCATATTAACTATAACGTCTAGCGCCAAATCAAACACGCTTTTTAGCGTTTGGTCGCCGTACAATGAAAGCGCACCACCAACCGTTCCATCCGAACACGCTATTGCACTTTTAAGCAGTTCGTGGTCAATGCAATCGTCCTTTAAAGCATCGAACAACACGCTTGGTGTAAAAGCGGAAATTTCAAGTTTTTTAACCCTTGACTTTACCGTAGATAAAAGCGGAAATTCGCTTGTTGCACCTAATATAATATGTACGCCGTTCGGTGGTTCTTCTAACGTTTTTAAAAGTTTATTTTGTGCCGAAGCGTTCATTGTTTCGGCTTTGTTTATTATAAAAATCTTTTTGTCTCTCTCGACAGGACGCAAGTAACTTTCTTCAATTAAAGCATTTACGTCTTCTGCAAGCACTGCGCCGTCCTTTTGCGGATAAAAAATAACGTCGGTAAAATTTTTTTGGTCAATGAGACTACACGACCTACAACTTCCGCACGGCTCATTACTATCGCAAACCATAAGTTTTGCAAAAAGTTTAAGATACTCTTCCATCATTTGCCCGTCGGGGCTTAAAATTAAGTAAGCGTGCGAAAGCCTACCGCTTTCTTTGTCACCCTTTATCGTGCGATATGCGCCCGTGTTTTTTAAGAGACTTAAAAGGTCTATCATAAAACACCTTTTTCTTTAAGTGCGTTAATGATTTTTAAATGCGTTTGCTCTTTTTCGCCACTTGCGTCTATAACGATAATGCGGTCTTTATACTTTTCGGCAAGCGCCAAATACCCACCGTAAACTTTGTTGTGAAATTCCATACCCGAAAGTTCAAGCCTATCCGTCTTATCTACACCGCCCTTTCTCTTAAACGCTTGCTCTGGTGGAAGATTTAAAAATATCGTATAGTCGGGCATAAAGTTCTTGATTGCGTAATCGTTGATTTTTTCAACAAACTCAACGCCAAGCCCCCTTGCATAGCCTTGGTATGCAAGCGATGAGTCTATAAACCTATCGCAAAGTACAAGTTCGCCCCTGTCTAATCGGGGTTTAACGTTTTCTTTTAACAGTTGAACCCTTGCGGCAGCGTACAATAGCGCTTCGCACTCATCAGTCATAGAAACGTTTTTACCGTCCAAAATAACGTTCCTTATCTGCTCCGAAACGGTCGTTCCGCCCGGTTCTCTGGTAAGATAATATTGAATTTTGTTTTTCTTTAAATATTCTTCCAAAAGGTGTATTTGACGGGATTTACCAACGCCTTCACACCCTTCAAACGTAACGAACGTTCCTTTCATAATTAACCTTAATCTAAAATATTACTACATTCTTTAATAACGGTATTAAAAAACGATATTGTTTCAAACTGCAAATGCGGTTGATGTTTTAAAAAGTTAAACGCCATTATAACGACGTGCTCTGCCGTTTCACTACCCTGCATCTTAAAGTATTCAGACGGATTGGTCTTTCCACCCGTAAGATATTCGACGTTTATGCCGTATGTTTTAACTTGTTCTTTTTCAAGCATTGTGGCGTAATCTTTTTTAGCGTTAGTGCCGTCGGTTGCAAAGTCGTATGATTGCTGATACCTTTTATAACTATATAATAACTGTGGACACTCTTCTTTTGCGTACGTCATAAACTTGTCAAAGTTGTAAACGTCCATCATAAGCGCCTTGATTCTATTTGTTTCTTTGACTATGCCGTCGGCTTTTTCTTGCTCAGAACGGAAACGATTATCGCCTTTCATTCTTTCAAGGAAAACCGATTTAATCTTTTGTTCATCAAGCTGACTTAAATTTGAAAAATCCACGTTTTCCGTGGGCAAGCCGTCCTTAAAGAAGTTATCGGTCAAATACGACTTAGCATCGGCTAAAAGCCCGTCAAGAGAGTAAGCAAAACAATTATCCACTATGGTTTTTGCACGAATTGTTTGCGGTTTATCTTCGGTGCTATTATCCTTGCTTTCAGTTATAATTATATCGCCTTCTTGCACGGAAAGCCTTGTGGTTAAAACGTTAAAGTCCGAACTCAGATTTTCTACGTCTAATTCAATCACGTCGTAACTAAACGTCTTATCTTTATAACTGAAAACGCCGTCTTTTTCAAGCAAGGCATAAAACTCACCCGACGTGGTGGTTGATATGCCTTGGTCGTAATAATATTTAAATTGCTGTCCCGTTGTGAGCCTTACCCCACCCATAGTGTAAATAAGTTCCCACACTAATATTATAATGACCGAAAATACAATCATCAAAATCCAGTCGTAAGACAAAAGTTCGGACAGTCTTTTTTTTGTTACTTTATTATCCATATTGCCCTTATAAATTATTTTTTAATGGGTTTCATCGTGGGGAACAAAATTACGTCCCTAATCGAAGCACTGTCGGTCAAAAGCATAACAAGTCTATCAACGCCGAAGCCTAAGCCACCTGTTGGGGGCAAGCCGTATTCAAGTGCAGTGATAAAATCTTCGTCGATTTTAGCGTCGTTTCCACCCCTTGCACGCTTTGCTTCAACCTGTTTAACAAACCTTTCTTTTTGGTCAATCGGGTCGTTAAGTTCACTGAACGCATTGCCCATTTCACGAGCATAGATAAAGTATTCAAACCTTTCGGTAAACGCAGGGTTTGACGGTTTTCTTTTAGCGAGTGGTGAGTTTTCAACGGGGTAATCGTAAATGATTGTGGGTTGAACGAGTTTTTCTTCAACGAAAGCGTCAAAGAACGCAATTAAAACGTGGCCTTTGGTCGCTTGGTCGCCTTCTTCAACTTCTACGCCTTTTGCCTTAGCAACGGCACGAGCGTCTTCATCGGTTGCCCAATCGTTATAATCAACGCCAGCGTATTTTTTAACCGCTTCAACCATTGTTAAACGTTCCCACTTTTTGCCCATATCAATGTCAACGCCTTGATAGGTTATTTGATAAGTTCCTAAAACTTGCATTGTGATTGTGCGGTACATATCTTCGATTAAATCCATCATATCGAAGTAGTCGCTGTATGCTTGATACATTTCAACCGTAGTAAATTCGGGGTTGTGCGACCTATCCATACCTTCGTTACGGAAAATTCTACCAACTTCGTAAACCTTGTCAAAACCGCCAACGATAAGACGTTTTAAGTAAAGTTCGGTTTCTATGCGAAGATACATATCTATATCAAGCGCATTGTGATGGGTTTTAAATGGTCTTGCAGCAGCGCCGATTTCAAGCGGTTGCAAGACGGGGGTGTCAACTTCTAAATACCCAACGCCGTCAAGATAACTTCTTATTGCCGTTAAAATCTTTGAACGTGCAACGAAAGTCTTTTTAACTTCGGGGTTTGCGATAAGGTCAACTTCTCTTTGACGATACCTTGTATCTTCGTCCTTCAATCCGTGATATTTTTCGGGAAGTGGAAGAAGCGACTTTGATAGAAGTTCAACCGCCTCTGCGTGAATAGAAATTTCACCCGTACGAGTAGTGAACACTTTACCACGAATACCAACGATATCGCCGATGTCGTATTCTTTAAACGCCAAATAGTCGTCGCCCAAGTCGTTTATTGATAGGTATGACTGAATAGTGCCCTTACCGTCCAAAATTACGGCAAAAGAAGCCTTACCCATAATTCTTTTGGATATAAGCCTACCTGCAACGCCAACCGTTTTGCCTTCGTATTCAGCGTAGTTGTCTTTAATATCTTGGCTGTAAGCATCCCTATCGTACCTAACCTTTTCAAAGGGGTTTTTGCCAGCCTTAACAAGCGCATCTAATTTTTCACGCCTAATTTTTAAAATTTCACTTAAATCTTGTTCTTCCGCAATTTGAGCGGTCTTAATTTCATCCATGACGTATTCCTTAATTAGTAAACTTTTTTAACGGTAATAGATATTACGCCTACGGGAACGGTTACGTTTACCTTGTCCCCTGCCTTTCTACCTAAAAGTGCGTTGCCGATAGGGCTTTCGTTAGAAATTCTACCTGCTTCAACGTCTGCTTCGGTAGTGCCGACTATTTCGTAAGTGTTAAGTTCGCCCGTTTCGTCGTCGATAAAGTCAACCTTACTACCAAGCGAAACCGTGCCTTTTTTTGCAGCGCCGTCTTTAATTAAAACTGCGTGTTTTAATTTTTCTTCGATTTCAAGGATTTCACCTTCAATCATAGCCTGTTCGTTTTTAGCAGCATCGTATTCAGCGTTTTCACTAAGGTCGCCAAATTCCCTTGCCGTTTTAATTCTTTCGGTAATTTCTGCACGCTTGGTAACCTTTAAGTATTCAAGGCGTTTTTCAAGCTCTTCTTTACCTTCTTTTGTAAGTATAACTTCTTCTGCCATAAAAATGACCTCCGCAATAAAATTTCATATTCTTTTCGTGGGTACACTCCCACTTGTACTTTAACCCCCTTATTATAATGTATATAAAAAGATTTGTCAACTTCTTTTATCAAGCCTTTGCTTGCCGATTTTAATAAAAATGAAAAAAATTCAAATTTTTTGAAAAAATTTTTCAAAACCCCTTGACAAAACTTTTTTTTGTGGTACAATAGATATGTAAACAAGCGAAAATGCTTAAATTTGAATAATTTCTTGGAAACGTGGCGATGCCACGACTTGATTGGTTTTCCGGATAATATATGAAAGAAGAAGGTTGCAAACGTTTTGCAACCTTCTTTACTTCTTTCCTTATTCCTTTTCAGAATAATCACCGCAACAAGTGCATTGTTCCCCACAACCGCAAGTAACCTTGATACTTTCAAGTTCGCAGTTACAGCCGTCAGCGTTGTGCTTGCACTTTTTTACGTCGCATTTAATACAACTGTTTTTATACATAAGCACTCCTTTGATAATTATTATGAACTGAATTTACAAAAATTATACCGTTATATCTTGACATTTATCGCTTTTACGGTTAAAATATGTATCGAACGAATAGGAGGTATATGTATGAAAGTAGTTTTACTTAAAGACGTTAAAGGCTCTGGTAAAGCGGGTGATATAATCGAAGCAAAGGACGGGTTTGCTCAAAACTTTTTAATCAAAAAAGGTCTTGCTAAACCTGCCGACGCTCAGGCACTCAACGAAAACAAACAACAAAAGGAAGCGCAAGCGTTCCACCGCCAAGAAGCGCTAAAAGCAAACAAGGCGTTAAGAGAAAAACTTGACGGTACGGAAATTACAATTCAGGTTAAGGGCGGTGCAAACGGCAAATTTTTCGGTAGCGTAACAAACAAAGAAGTCGCCGATAAACTTTTTGAACTTGGATTTGATATCGACAAGAAAAAAATCATTTTACCGTCGGGAATTAAAACTTCGGGCAAGTACCCTGCAACCGTTAAAATTTCACCCGAAGAAACGGCAAAAATCAACGTTAATATTATCAACTAAAAAATATTTAAAACTAAAAACCGCACTTTAGTGGCGTAGCGATAGGGATTATTGCTACGCCACAACTATATTTGCCTAACGGCAAGTTATATTGCTTACGCAGTGATATTTTGCTACGCAAAGTTTTATTTTCCCTTTCGGGAAAGTTGTGGCAAATATAATATAAC
>JAGASB010000285.1 GCA_017621955.1 Clostridia bacterium
ATATCAATGTATAGACCTGGTCCTATGGATAGTATTCCTAAGTACGTTAGTTATAAGCACAATCCCGACACCATTAAATACGACCACCCACTGTTAGAACCGCTTTTAAAAGCGACTTACGGCGTACTTATTTACCAAGAACAAGTTATGCAAATCTGTCAAAAGATAGGTGGATTCTCACTTGGGCAAGCGGACATAGTTCGTCGTGCAATGGGTAAAAAGAATATGGAAGAAATGGAACGCCAAAAAAAGATATTTATCGAAGGTGGTATAAGTGAAAAAGGCGACCCGATTCCAGGTGCGGTAAAGAATGGTGTTCCGGAAGAAATTGCAAGGAAAATCTTTGATGAAATGGCAGGCTTTGCAAAGTATGCGTTCAACAAGTCTCACGCAGCGGCATACGCTGTTCTTGCATATCAAACGGCATACTTAAAACTTTATTACCCCGTTGAATTTTTTGCTTCAATCTTAAACAACAGAATAGATAAGATTGAAGAACTTTCAAAATATTTGACGTATATTAAGAGTAAGGGGATAGAAGTTTTTCCGCCCGACATAAATAAAAGTACAGCGTTTTTCAAGACTGAAAACGGCGGTATGCGTTTTGGTTTAGTAGGGCTTAAAAACGTTGGACTTGGCGTAATAGAACAGATTGTAAAAGAGCGTAACGATAACGGAAACTTTAAATCGTTTGAAGATTTTGTAAACAGAACGGTAACTTTCGGCATAAACAAGCGACTTGTTGAAAGCCTAATTTTATCGGGTGCGTTCGATGCGTTTGGAATAAACAGAAGAACTCTTATGGCAGTTCACGCCGACTATATGGATAGAATATCTTCTGGAAGTAAGAAAAAAGATAATATGCAAATAAGTCTTTTCGGTACGGTGCTTGATGAAGACGAAGGCTTAGAACTTGATTATCCCGACCTAAGCGAATATTCTTCAAAAGAAAAACTTACGCTTGAAAAGACGGTGCTTGGTATATATCTTTCAGGGCATCCGTTATCCGACTATAAGGCACAGTTTGAAAAGTTTTCTTTCAACACAAGCGTTCTTGACTTCTTTGAAGAAGACGAAGACGGCAACCGCACCTACACTGAGTTTAAGGACGGTGAACACGCAGTTATGGGCGGTATAATATCCGAATTTAAGCGTCTTGCAACTCGTGGTGGGCAAAACATGGCGTTCGTTAAGGTCGAGGACCTTTACGGACAAATTGAAGTAATATGTTTCCCTAAGGTTTACGAAAAGTCAAGAGACGTGTTAAAAGAAGAGCAAACCGTTCGTATTTCGGGTAAATTGCAACTTAAAGACGGCACTCCGCAAATCGTTGCGGACAGTGTAGATAAACTTGAAGTGATAGAAAACGAACAGCCTAAAACAGAGCAAGAATATATGGGCGTAATTATTCCCGATGATAAGGCGGATAACATAAACGACGTTTTAGATATTCTTTCAAGTTATGAGGGGAATATTCCTGTAATAATAGCACTAAAAGGCAAAAAGTACAGTGCCAACTGTGCCGTTAGGCGTTGTGAAGGGCTTATTAGCGAACTTAAAAACTACGTTAAAGAGCAAGATATAATTTTTTTCAGAAAAAAATAAAAAAGCGCTATAAAAAAGTAGAAATATTTTTAACTATATGATAAAATATTTTGCGATACGTTTAGATAAGGTTTAGGAGGGTATCCTATGGATAGAATTGCTGTTTTAACTAGCGGTGGCGACGCTCCTGGTATGAACGCTTGTATAAGGGCGGTTGTTCGTACGGCATTAAATAATAAAATGGATATTTACGGTGTAGAAAGGGGTTACGCTGGTCTTATTAAGGGTGAAATTACCCGTTTAGGCACACGTTCAGTTTCTGACATGATTCACAAGGGCGGTACGTTCTTAAATACAGCAAGATGTGCGGATTTTAAAGATATCGAAGTGCAACGCCAAGCGGTCGAAGCGCTTTCGGCTTACGGAATTGAAGGCTTAGTTGTTATCGGTGGCGACGGAACGTTCCGTGGGGCAAAAGACTTAAACGATAACTTTGGTATTAAGGTTATGGGTATTCCCGCAACCATAGATAACGACCTTGCTTACACTGATTTTACAGTAGGTTTCGATACGGCAGTAAACACGGTTTTATGGGCAATCAACAATCTTCGTGATACGCTTCACTCACACGATAGAGTTGGCCTTTTAGAAGTTATGGGAAGAAATTGTGGGGACATTGCACTCTACGCAGGTGTTGCAGGCGGTGCAGAATACGTCCTTGTTCCTGAACTTCCTTACGATTTGGATAAGATTGCAGCGTCAATAAAAAAGAGTTATCTTCGTGGTAAAACGTCAAATATGATAATTTTGGCAGAAGGCGCTGGCAACCGTGACGAAATTGCAGAATATATCACAAAAAAGAGTGGTATAGGCGTAAAGGTAACAAACTTTGGTCATATTCAACGTGGTGGTTCACCCGATATGGCGGACAGAGTTTTGGCGGCACGCTTTGGATATAAGGCAGTTGAACTTTTGCGTGACAATAAAGATAGTTGTGCAATCGGTATTAGGGATAACAAGATTATAACCGTTTCGTTTGAAGAAGTTTCAAAGGCTGAAAAGAAGTTTGACACTGAGCTTTATAATATAGCTCACGTATTGAGTTTGTAAAAAACATATAAGATAAATATATAAGGAGAAACATTATGAAAGGATTAAAAGGAGCATTGATGTTCGCTCAATCGGGCGGACCCACATCAGTTATCAACGCAAGTGCAGCAGGTGTATTCATTGAAGGTTTAAACTCTGATATGATTACCGAAGTTTACGGTGCAGCACACGGCATTAGGGGGATTGTCAACGAAGAGTTTTACGATATTTCAAAAGAAGATATAAAAGAACTCGAACTCTTAAAGAACACTCCATCATCGGCATTGGGTTCGGTAAGATATAAACTTAAAGATGCATCGGTTGACGATACCGACTATAAGAGATTATTAGAAGTTTTCAAAAAATATAACGTTCGTTACTTCTTCTATAACGGTGGTAACGACAGTATGGATACTTGTAACAAAATCAGCAAGTATATGGCAAAATCGGGTTATGCAATGAATGTAATCGGCGTTCCAAAGACAATCGACAACGACCTTTACGGAACCGACCACTGCCCAGGCTTTGCATCAGCAGCAAAATATATTGCCACTTCTATTATGGAAATTAACCTTGACGCTAAGGTTTACGATACGCCTATGATTTGCGTTATCGAAGTTATGGGTAGAAACGCTGGCTGGCTTACGGCTGCTGCTCAACTTGCAAACGCAAAGGGCTTGGGTGCAGACCTTATTTATCTCCCCGAAGTTGCTTTTGACGTTAATAAGTTTATTGCAGACGTTAAAGACGTTATGGCAAAGAACAACAACAAATGTATTGCAGTTGTTTCAGAAGGTATTAAGAACGCTGACGGCGTACTCGTATGC
>JAGASB010000286.1 GCA_017621955.1 Clostridia bacterium
GTTTTCAAGTCCGCTTACGCAAACTATATCGCCTGCTTTTGCGCCCTCAACTGCAACCCTATTTAAGCCTTCAATTTGGTATATACTAACAAGTTTACCTTTTATTTCCTTGCCCGTAATATTATAGTTACACGTTTGAACGTCTTGGTTTACGGAAATTGAGCCACGCTCTATCCTACCTATACCTATCCTACCGACGTATTCATTGTAGTCAACCGACGAAACAAGCATTTGGAACGGACCGTCCATATCGACTTCTTGTGGCTCAAAGTGGTTTATAATCGCATCGAATAAGGGGGTTAAGTCTTCGCCTTGAACTTTACAGTCCGTGCTTGCCGTACCTGCCCTACCCGAACAGAATATAATTGGACTATCAATTTGGTCGTCACTTGCATTTAGGTCAAATAAAAGTTCTAAAATTTCGTCTTGAACTTCTGAAAGCCTTGCGTCAGGACGGTCGATTTTATTTACTACGATAATGAGTTTATGGTTAAGTTCTAGTGCCTTTTGCATAACGAAACGTGTTTGTGGCATAGGACCTTCACACGCATCGACAAGCACTAATACACCGTTTACCATTTTCAAAACACGTTCAACTTCACCGCCGAAGTCAGCGTGTCCGGGCGTGTCTACGATGTTTATTTTTATGCCCTTATAAAACGCAGAAGTATTTTTTGCAAGTATAGTTATTCCACGCTCACGCTCTAAGTCGCCTGAGTCCATAACCCTATCCATAACTTCTTGGTTGTCACGGAAAATTCCGCCCTGTTTTAGCATTTCGTTTACAAGCGTAGTTTTACCATGGTCAACGTGTGCAATGATTGCAACGTTTCTTACGTCAGTTCTTTTCAAGTTTTGTCCTTCCCTTTAATTAAATTTCAACCTTTCCCCATCAAAGCATTTTAAGTAAAGCGATAAGAGTCTTACCATCTTTAATAACGCCTTCGTTTATCATTTTAACAAGTGTTTTTTTATCAAACCATTCGCCCGTTAAGAATTCATCTTTATCAAGACGTTGAACGCTATCGGTTATTCCTATCGCACGGTAAATCCTTATAACTTCGTCAGTGTACCCAGGCGACGGATACACGTCGAACAACTTTTCCACACGTTCGGCTTTTACACCGCCCTCTTCTTCAAGTTCACGGAGTGCAGTAGTTTCGGGCTCTTCGCCTTGGTTTAATTTGCCAGCAGGTATTTCGTACAAAATTTCCTTATACGGATAACGAAATTGCTTAACTAACAGCACTTTATTATCCCTTTCGCAATAGATTGCACTTCCGCCACTATGTTCAATCACTTCCCGTATAGCCGGCGCTCCGTCAGGCAAAGCAATTTCATCTTTTCTAACGTTTAAGATTTTACCTTTATAAAGATAATTTTCTTTAAGCGTTTTTTCTTCAAATTCCATTTATTACGTCCTTTAACAGTTTAGTAATTTTCTTCACCCTGCCGATAAAGGAAAATCTATATGCTTTGGCGACGTATTTATATGCCACGAACGCATAGGTGATAGCATCCTTATCTTCGCTTTCAATAACGTTTGCAAGCATATCGATAACAAGCAAAACTTCTTCCTTTTTATCCGAAGAAAGTTTGCCCGCACGGATTTTTTGCTTATCTTCAAGCAAGATTTCTTTTAAACTCTTAACGCTTGCGCCGTATGCCTTTTGCAAAAGTTCTTTTTCTTTAATAAGCCTTTCCTCTTCTTCTTGCTTTTCTTTTGCACGCCTATTCTCTTCTTCGGTAAGCGCTTCTACGGGGTCTTGAAGTTTACCGTCAATCACGCTTTCCATTAGCATTTTAACAGAATTTTTGAACGGCTTAATCATTGCGGTAATAAACGCATCGTATCCAGAAGAAAAACTACCGTCAACGTAAAAATATTTACCTATAAATGCGTTTAGGTCAATGCGCTTTGCATCAATATCAACAAGCACGTTAAAAATAAACGCCAAAAGTTCCCTTGACGTAGATGGCAAGATAAATTCGCCTTTTTCAGTAGAAAGATAAGGACTTTTTACAAGATACTTTTTTTGCGCTTCCGTGTAGTCAAAGTCGGTAAGGCAATTTTTAAATATTGCAATAAGCGTATCGGACGATGCTATTGCTTTTAGCATAGCAGCAAGCTTTATATCTGCAAGTATATACTTTGAATCAATAAGCTCATCTGCACGTTCTATAAACAAACTAAGTTCTTCACGCCTTGTCAAAACACAACCCTCCATTATAGGTTTTAAACAGTTATTTATTTGATTATATCACAAAAATTAAAGATTATAAACTTTTTTTGTCGTAATTTTACAAATTTTTCGATAAAGTTCTTTACAAATTCAGTTTTTGTGGTATAATAAAAAACAGTAATATGGAGAATTTTGGTTTATGCAGGTCAAAGGTGATTCGTCATTAAACAAATTAATATTGTTATTCGTCTTTGACAAGATGGAAGTACCGCTGTCGGAAAACACGGTGCTTGATATGTGTTGCTCATCGAACAACTGGCTTGCGTACATGGACTGTCAACCTATATTAAACCAACTTCTTGAATGCGGATGGCTGTATAATATCGGCAACAGCGGTGAACCGCTTTATACCATTACCCCCGACGGTAGAATTTGCCTTGCAAACTTTTTTATAAACATACCTGCTTCCACCCGTGAAGAAATTTCGTTGTTTA
>JAGASB010000287.1 GCA_017621955.1 Clostridia bacterium
GTTAGATGCGGGTGAGAGCGAAGAAAATGCAAAGATGCAAGCCATAATCGGTTGTGAAATGTACGTTGCAGAAGACCATCTTTCTAGTGAAAGAGAGTACGACCACCTTGTTCTTTTGTGTAAGAATAAAAAAGGCTATAAAAATTTAATAAAACTTGATTCTATTGCGTACGTTGATGGATTTTACTATAAGCCAAGAATAGACTATAAACTATTAAAAGACCACGCAGAAGGGCTAGTGTGTCTTTCGGGTTGTCTTGCAGGTAGAGTTAATAAAAGATTAATGCAAAACGACTACGAAGGGGCAAAAGAAGTTGCTTTGATGCTCTACGATATTTTTAAGGATGATTTTTATCTTGAAATTCAAGACCACGGAATGCCCGAACAAAAAAGGATAAATCCGCTACTAATAAAACTTTCAAAAGAACTAAATATTCCGCTCGTTGCGACCAACGACGTGCATTATATAGAAAAGGAAGATAACGAAGTTCAAGACGTTGTTGCGTGCATAAGCACAAAGACCACGATTGACGACCCAACACGTTTTAAGATGGATACCGACCAAGCGTATCTTAAAACTTACGATGAAATGTTTGAACTGTTTTCGAATATTCCCGAAGCGCTTGAAAATACGGTTAAGATTGCTGAAAAATGTAGCGAAGAACCTATTTTCGACCTAAACAAAAAATGCGAACCTATAAGGGACAATTCGCTTATCCCAGGATATATCCCCGATAATGGACAATCTGCGTACGACTTTTTAAAAGGCATTGCAGAAAAGGGACTTAAAGAGCGTTACCCCGTTATCACTCAGGAAATTCAAGACCGCTTTGATTACGAACTTAATACAATACATACTATGGGGTACATTGAATACTATCTAATAGTATGGGATTTCATAAACTACGCAAAAAGCATCGGTATATCGGTAGGTGCAGGGCGTGGTAGCGGTGTTTCAAGTATTATCGCATATTCGGTTGGTATAACCGACGTTGACCCATTAAAGTACGACCTAGTATTTGAGCGTTTCTTAAATAAAGAACGTGTAAGTATGCCTGACTTTGATATAGACTTTCAGGACGATAGGCGTGGTGAAGTTGTTGAGTACGTTCGCAACAAGTACGGTGCTGATAGGGTTGCGCAGATAGTAACTTTTGGTACGCTTGCAGGGCGTGCCGCTATCAAGGACGTTGGTCGTGTATTTCGTGTACCGTATTCGGAAACTGATAAAATTACTAAACTTATGGACGGTAAAAGCAGTATATCCGAAAGTTTTGGTTTTAAGAAAAATAAAGACGGCGAAGACGTAAGTGTAAAAGAACTTCGTGAAATGTACGAGCAAGATGATACCGTTAAAAAGGTAGTCGATATGTCAATCCGTGTTGAAGATATGCCAAGGCAAACGGGTATGCACGCAGCAGGTGTTGTTATATGTGCAAAACCCATTGCTGATAACGTGCCGTTGCAACGAAACGGCGACGACGTTACTACTCAGTTCGATATGAAAGAAGTTGAGCAACTTGGCATGCTTAAAATGGACTTCTTAGGACTAAGAACGCTAACCGATATTTCCAAAGCAAAACAATATATAAAAGAAAATACGGGCAAAGAACTTGACTTCCACAAGTTAGGATACGAAGACGAAGGGACTTATAAGATGATAGGCGACGGGGAAACGGACGCTGTGTTCCAACTTGAAAGTCCTGGTATGAAACGCTTTATGCGTGATTTAAAGCCGTCTACCTTTGAAGATATTATCGCAGGTATATCAATGTATAGACCTGGTCCTATGGA
>JAGASB010000037.1 GCA_017621955.1 Clostridia bacterium
CCTGTCAAAAGCACTCTTATATCCGTTTTCTCGTGAATAGCTTTACAAAGCAAATACATACCCATGCTTGCTCTAATCGTCGTTATGTCGTAAGTACCGAGTATATAAACAACCTCTTCTAACGCTTGTAAAACGTCTTGTTTTGTGATTATAACCTCCGTATGCTCGCTGCCGATATAATCCGCTACTTGCTTGGCATATTTCAAATCTATAGCATCTTCACTCATACCAATAGCAAACGTTTTAATAGGCTCTTTACTCTTTCTCTGTGCAATAGCGCAAACAAGAGAAGAATCCAACCCTCCCGATAATAAAAATCCTACCTTTGCATCGGCGACAAGCCGTTTTTCAACACCTAAAATCAGTTTCTCTTTGATGTTTTTGCAAACAGTTTCCAAGTCATCATAACAGTATTTATCAACTTTGGTAACGTCGTTATAACATACGAATTTACCGTCTTTATAATAATGTCCTGGCGGAAACGGCATAATTTTGCCAACCAAACCGACGAGATTCTTTGGCTCACTCGCAAATATAATTACTTTTTTATCGTCATAACCGTAATAGAGAGGTCTAATACCTATCGGATCTCTTGCTGCAATATATTCTTTACTTTTGCCGTCATAAATAATACACGCAAACTCAGCGTCTAACATTTTGAACGCTTCTACTCCGTATTCACGGTATAACGGAAGGATTATTTCACAATCCGATTCACTCTTAAAGGAATATCCTTTTTTAATCAGTTGTTCTTTCAACTTATCGAATCCGTAAATTTCACCGTTACATACTGCGTAGTTTCCGCCCATTTCAAACGGCTGCATACCCTCGGGAGTGAGTCCCATAATTGCAAGTCTGTGAAATCCAAGCAAACCTTTACCTGTATCTACAATCTTCATATCGTCAGGTCCACGAGAAACCGTTTTGGAAAAACCGTCACAAAAGGTAGAAAAAGTGGCACCGCTTTCGCAATAACCTATAATTGAACACATATAAAATACCTCTAATTTAGTAAATTCAGCATCCTATAGGGCAAGTGCTGTACTCGCGGTGCCACCTATATTTGTTCTTCATTTTCGCCTCCATCAAGGCTGTGTCGATTGACGCACGACCGAACGGCGCACCTACTAAAATTCCTTTTTCAGATTGCAACTCGAAAAGTGTTATTCGTACAAGCCCTACCGTATAGTTCTCACCTTTCTATACTCTCTGTGCGCGGACACCTGTATTACTTCTCTTTTCTCAAACGTCTTTGTTTATTATATTTTTATTTTACCCCAAAAAGCAGTTCGCCATAGGTCGGGAAAGGCCAATATTTATCCGCCGTAAGCGTTTCCGCCTCATCGGCAACGGCACGAAGCTCGCCCATCTTCGGAAGAATACTGTCACGTATTGCATAGCTTTCTTGTTTTACGTCGGAGATAAATTTAAGTTTCATTATCTCGTCTTCAAGCATTTCTGTTTTATCCAAAATCTGTTCCATGAGAAGCGACAGTTTCGTGACCGTTTTCTTTTCATATTCACAAGACGCGTCGGGAG
>JAGASB010000288.1 GCA_017621955.1 Clostridia bacterium
CGGATTTGCTGTTTTCAGCAGTCGTATATGGTCTACGCAGTCTGAAATATCTCTTGCGAAACGGGATACGCTTGCACAAAGGATTAAGTCCATTTTCTTGTTTTGAGCATCGGCTATCATACGCTTAAAATCTTTTCGGCGTTTTGTCGATGTACCTGAAATACCTTCGTCCTTATAAATGCCACTCATTTCCCAATCAGGGGTTTTAGCAATTTTTTCAGTATAATATTTTGTCTGATTTTCAATAGAAGAGACTTGTTCGGTGCTTTTTGTACTAACACGTGCATAAACGGCAACACGTTTATGACCTGTATCATTTATGTTTGGTGCAGGTTTTGCGGGTTTGAATATAGCGTTTGGATGCGCAACGGTTTCACGTATTCTTTTACGTGTGGTAATTTTTATATATTCTCTATCCGCATCCTGAGGTCTCCATTGTGGCTTATAAGTTTGCGTTGTTTCTTCTTCGGGCGGTTGCACTTGCCCGTCAGTTATGTCCGTCTTTGTTTCGTTTTCCATATCTCACTCCTTAATCGTTTCCTAAGCTATTTATACTTCTTACTAACTCGTTCATCCACTCTTGAAAATCAAGAGGGTTTAGATAAATACAATCATCAGCCATTTTTAGCAAGGCTTCTCTTTGATTATCGTCATTAACTAATGTGTTAATGTTATAAGAATCATCTTCCGTGATAATATCAATTCGATGAGTCATCGAAAAAAGAAACTTAATCAAATAGCAAAACTCTCGGTTGTTGGCTGCTAAATAGCCTTTTGTTTGAGTGAAGATAATATCCACATAACCAAATTGACAATCTTTCAGTAATCGTACCATTTCCATACGTTTATAGGTCTCTTTTTTGCCTGTAATGTCTATATAAACGTCGTGGAGGTTATAATTAGAGTAGTTGGCAAATTTGTTTTGATAATAATTATGGTGGTACTCAATAGCGGAATTTTCGCTACGCTCCCATAGTTTTGCAAGTTTTACGTATCCTACAACGTTGTAATTTTTATCCATTTTTACTACCTAACTCGTTATTACTAACTAAAAAATAATCTAATACATTATAATTATATAGTAAATTAAGCAACAAGTAATTCCGCAACTGTCGCTATTTTATTCCGCAGTTGTCGAATTTAGTAAAAAAATCCCGAAAAATGGTTTTTCCAAGCCCAAATAAATCATTTCAAGGAGTAATAAAATATGAAAATTACAAAAAATGAAGGTTGGTCAGCAAAAACCATTTACAACAGGATATTAGTGTTGTGTGAAGAAAGAGGTTGGACACTAACAAGACTTGCAGAATTAGCAGCAATGAATACGTCTACAATCTATACATACCGATATAGAGATTCAATGCCAACGATTGAAACGTTAGTGGAAATGTGTGAAGTGTTTGAAATTACGCTTGCAGAGTTCTTTATGGTAGAGGACAAGAACGAAAAACTGATACGTATTCTTAACGGTTTATCTGATTCGAGTAAAGAACTTTTAATGGAGGTGGCAAAGCGTATGAAGGAATGAGGCTGAAATAAAGAGTAATTCTAATTCATAAATCAATAAATTAAATGGGCTTGCAAAAATAGGTGTGGTCAGTATATGATTATACGACGCATCATAAGTCCACCTATAATGAAGATATTATTTTTTTTGCCTTTAATGTCTACAACTGTTCAGTATTATACTGAATAGGTGGCTATGAACATAAAGCTGTTTTTCGTTTATAATAGATATGAACAGTTGTTCAGTATTTATTGAATAGGAGTTCTCTTGTGATTGATATAGTAAAGAAAATAGAAGAAATGCGATTGGAGCGAGGTTGGTCAGTATATAAATTGGCGGAACTCGCAGGACTGTCAGAGAAATGCATTTATAATTGGAAAACGAGAAATACAATTCCAACGATACAAGCACTTGATAATATATGTGATGCTTTTGGCATAACATTGAGTCAGTTTTTCTCTGAAAACAACTTTGTGGAAGTAGATACGGAGTTAAAGCAACTTATTGACGATTGGCTCTCGTTGTCGAAAGAACAAAAG